>JBEELY010000297.1:0-4462 GCA_041167925.1 Pseudomonadota bacterium
GCCGACCAGGAAAAGGAGGTGCTGGTACGCGTCACCGAAGCCCGCTCCCGCGTCGGTCAGGTGCGGGTCGATCCGTCAGACGAAGGCTCGCTGCGCCAGTTCGAGTCGGCCCAGCGCGAGATGGGCAGTGCGCTGTCCAGGCTGCTGGTCGTGGCCGAAAACTATCCACAGCTGAAATCCGACCAGAACTTCCGCGATCTGCAGGCCCAGCTCGAGGGCACCGAGAACCGCATTACCGTGGCCCGCAAGCGCTACATCGAGACCATCGAACGTCACAACGTTCTGGTCCGCCAGTTTCCGGTCAACCTGACCGCGATGGTCTTTGGCTACAAGGCTAAGCCGCAGTTCAGCGTCGACAACGAACGCGACATCTCGGTCGCACCCAAAGTGGACTTCGGAGGTGCCGCGAAGGGTGGATCTGGTGCGGTTGCCCCCAGCGGCTCTGCTTCGGATAGGCCTGCAGCGAATTCCCCTGCGTCGGGCGCCTCGCCGCGCCGCGACTGAGGGTCGGCAGTGATGCCGGCCTGCCTGCTTCGCCCGCCGGCCGGGCTGGTCGTCGTCCTGCTGCTCCTGTTGTTGGGGCCGGTGCTGGTTCCGCTGACGGGCCCCCTTGCCCCCCTGGCCCCCATCGCACGCGCCCAAATGGCAGTGCCCCCTCTGCAGGGGCGGGTCAACGATCTCACCGCAACATTGGCGCCGCAGCAGCGGGAGGCCCTCGAGCGCAAACTTGCGCAGTTCGAGCAACGCAAGGGCTCGCAGATCGTCATCCTGATGCTCCCCAGCACCCAGCCCGAACCGATCGAGACCTTCTCGATTCGGGTGGCCGAGGCCTGGAAGATTGGCCGCGGTCGGCCTTCTTCGGCGACCACCGCCAATGCTATTGATGATGGCGTGCTCATCGTGGTGGCCAAGGATGACCGTCGCATGCGCATCGAAGTGGGCTATGGGCTGGAGGGTGCCATTCCCGATGCGATCGCAAAGCGGGTCATCAGTGAGAACATGACTCCGCGTTTTCGCCAGAATGATTTTGCTGGTGGTCTGGATGCGGCGGTGCAGGCCCTGATTGCAAGGATCGATACAGAAGCGCTCCCCGCGCCACCGCAGGGTCAGGCGGGCCCTTCCTCGGCAAGCGCCACGAACATGTCGCAGGATGGGCTGCTCTCAGCGCTGCTGCCGGTCATTTTGGTGGCGTTTTTCATCGGACTGGTGGCCTCCCAGATCCTGGGTCGCTTTCTGGGGGCCAGCCTCGGTGCGGGTATCGGGGTCTATGCCGGTGCCTCGGTGATCACGTCCTGGATCTGGCTGGCCCCGGTCGCACTGATCCTCTTCGTGCTCATTCTGCTCATGGGCGGCGCACGCCGGCGCGGTGTGCGTTCGGTGGGCGGGCGTCGCGGCAGCGCGCCTTGGGTCATTCCTGGGGGTGGGCTGGGCGGAGGCTGGGGCGACTCGGGGGGTGGTGGCGGTTTTTCAGGCGGTGGTGGCGGCTTTGGTGGAGGAGGGGCCTCAGGTGACTGGTAAACGGCGCTGGTGGCGTCATTTGCTGATGACCCCCTGGCAGGTGCATCACAGTTTCGATGCGGCTGCCCTGCAGGCCATTCAGACGGCCATCACGCAAAGCGAAACCCATCATTCAGCTGAAATCCGTTTTGCAGTCGAGGCGGTGCTCACGCCGGCCGAACTTTGGGCCGGTCTGTCGGCGCGCGATCGGGCCTGGCAGGTGTTTGCCGAGCAGGGCATCTGGAATACCGAGCACAACAACGGCGTACTGATCTATCTGCTCTGGGCCGATCGCGCAGTCGAGATCGTGGTGGATCGGGGGGCGCACCGCGCCGTGCCTGAATCGACCTGGTCAGAAGCCTGTCTGAGCATTCGCGAGGCGCTGCGGGCCGGGCGGGGTGCTGCGGGCGTGATTGCCGCGATCGAGCAGATGAGCGTGGCGCTGGGTCAGGCTTTCCCGGCGCGACCCGAGGGCAACACCATCGACAATCCCGACGAATTGCCCAACGCGCCCATTGTGTTGCGTTGAAGGCCGTGAACAGAGACGTTCCTAGACCGATGGCCAAGGGTTCCATCTCGGGGACGCGACAGACGCTGATCGTGCTGCTGCTCGTACTGGCGCTGCATGGCCTTGGAACGCTGGGTTTGGCCAGGCTGCCACGTGCGGGCAGCCCAGCCCCTGAGCCTGCTTCGCAGGTGGTGGTCAGCTTGCAGCCGCCAACATCGCAGCCCTTGCCGCAGTCTTCGCTTCAGCCTCAAGTTCAGCGCTCAGAAAAAACGCGCGACAGACCCGATCAGCCCAGGTCTGAGGAGCGTTTTCAAGAACCGACTGAATCCGTACGTTTTGATCCGAAAGACATCGCTGATACAGATTCGAATGAGGCAGCGCGTTCAGATCCGGACTCTGTGGCACCGGAGTCCTCCGAACCGCGGCCGCTGGAAGACGAAACCCGAGAATCCTTACCCTTCCCATCCGAGGCCCTTGCTGAACCCGCCACGCCTGCTCAGGATGCGCCCACGCCCAAGGCCCTGCCCGAGTTGGCGCAGGGCCGAAGCCTGAGGCTCTTTCGGGTGTACTACGGGGACTACACCGCTGGCCAGCCGGTCGCCCGCCTGCGTCTGGAGCTCGAGGTGAGCGGGTCCGCTTATGTGCTGCGCAGCATGGGTGAGGCCGAGGGGCTGATGAGCCTCTTCTACAGCGGCACTCTCGTTCAGGAGAGCCGCGGTCAGCTTCTGCCTCAAGGCCTGGCACCCCAGCAGTACAGCGACATCCGCGGCAGCCGCCGGGAGCGCACCGTCCGTTTTGACCATCAGCAACATCAGTTGTTGCGCCTGAACGCGCCACCGGTCACCCTGCCCGAAGGGACGCAGGATCGATTGAGCGTGTTGTACCAGCTCGGCCTGATGGTGCAGGGTCAGGCGGAACGATTCCTGCCCGGCGAGGTCGTTGATCTTCCTGTGGCAGGCTTCATTGAAGTCAGGCGTGAGCGCTTTCAGGTCATTGGCGAGGATGTCCTGATGGTCGGCAACCGTTCTCACCGTAGCCTTCATCTCAAACGGCCGGCCCTGCCCGGGGGGCGTGATCCTTCGGTCGAGGTTTGGCTGGGTTACGATGCCGGCCTGCAACCCGTGCGCATCCGGCTTGAGGATGCGAAGGGACAGGTTCTGGACCAGGTGATCGATGAGCCATGATGACTCTCGCGCTGCGGCGCGCAATGTGCTGGGCGGACCCCTTGCGGCCTGCTCTTACGATCCGCTGACCGGATTTTATCGAGACGGTTGTTGCGAGACCGGCCCCCAGGATCTGGGCAGCCATACGGTGTGTGCCCGGGTCACCGAGTCCTTTCTCGAGTACA
This sequence comes from Pseudomonadota bacterium, assembly GCA_041167925.1. GTDB lineage: Bacteria > Pseudomonadota > Gammaproteobacteria > Burkholderiales > Burkholderiaceae_E > UBA4615. The sequence goes on from JBEELY010000297.1 coordinate 3,354, forward strand.
GCCTGGTGCAGGGCAATGACCTGTCCACGCCGCGTCCCGAATACCGCTTCAAGGGGCTCAAGCCAGGTGATCGCTGGTGCGTGTGCGCCTCGCGCTGGCTGGAGGCCTATGAGGCCGGCGTCGCGCCCCCGGTCATTCTTGAGGCCACCCATGTGGGCGCACTGCGCATCGTTCCTTTGCAGGCGCTTCTTTCGCATGCCTGGACGACCCCCCGAGCCAAACCATGAAACTGATGATCGTTCCTGTGACGCCCTTCCAGCAGAATTGCTCCATCCTGATTGATGAGGAGACGGCGCAGGCGGCTGTGGTTGATCCCGGCGGTGATCTCGACCAGATCGATGCCGCCCTCAAACAGACCGGGGCGACCTTGCAGAAGGTGCTCGTTACTCATGGGCACCTGGACCATTGCGGCATGGCTGCTGAGTTTGCGCGTCGTCATGGCGTGCCCATCGAGGGGCCGCATGAGGCCGACCGATTCTGGATCGACCAACTGGCCACCCAGGGTGCCAAGTACGGATTCGGGCAATGCGAGGGATTCGTGCCTTCCCGCTGGCTGCAGCAGGGCGATTCGGTGAGTGTGGGCAATCTGAAGTTCGATGTGGTGCATTGCCCTGGGCATACCCCGGGACATGTGGTGTTCTACCAGCCTGAGGCCCGTCTGGCGGTTGTAGGCGATGTGCTTTTTCAGGGCTCGATTGGACGCACCGATTTTCCGATGGGCAACCATCAGCAACTGATCGATGCCATCACGCAGCGGCTATGGCCCATGGGGGATGACGTGGCCTTTGTGCCTGGCCATGGCCCGATGTCTACCTTCGGTGACGAGCGCCGGACCAATCCCTTTGTGTCGGACGACGCGCTGGCCTGAGCACCAGGCTCCGTCAACACCGAGAGCGCGTTGCCTGCACGTGCGCGCTTGGCCCGGCGGCCGCGCGGGGCACCTCAGCGCCCCCGCGAGTCTTTCAAGGTGACGCAGCGGTTAAAGACAGGAGCAAGGGCTTGATGGTCCCGTCGATCGGCCACGAAATAGCCATGCCTCTCGAACTGAAAGCGTGCCTCGGGCGAGGCCTGCGCCGCTGACGGTTCAACCCAGGCCCGCACGCTTCTCA
>JBEELY010000310.1:0-3514 GCA_041167925.1 Pseudomonadota bacterium
GCCGGGAAGGCGAGCTGCGCCGCGATCCAGACGCCTGCGAGCATGCCGACCACGCCCCAGACCACCGTCATGATGGCGAATTGGCGAACGACGGTGTCGTTGTAAGACCCGGTAATGGGGCCGCCCTGGCTTGGTGCCATGTCTTTCTCCCTGATGCTGACATGGCTATTGTGCCACAGTGACGTAACAGTTGTCTGTCAGACCAAGCCTTGCCGTTCAGGGCGGCGGCGCACGGTCATCGTCATGAAGAATCCGTTCGCCTTCCTGCTCGATGTCTTCCAGTTGGCCCGAATGCACAGACCAGGCCAGCACGGCAATCAGCGCCATGACCAGCAGGACAGAGAGGGGAACGAGCAGATATAGGATGTCCATGGTTCACGGGACAGGATGTCCGTGGTTTATAGCCGCAGGGCGTTCAGAATCACGATCAGCGAGGATGCCGCCATGCCCAGCCCGGCCAGCCAGGGAGGCATCCAGCCCATCAGCGCGAGCGGAATGCAGATGAGGTTGTACAGCCCGGCAAAGACCAGATTCTGACGGACCACCCGCAGGCAGCGATGCGCCTGCGCATGAGCGAGCGCAAGTGCACCAAGCTGGTCGCCCAGAAGTATCAGGTCTGCCTGCTGCTGGGCAAGTGGTGTGGCCTGCGCAAAACTCACAGACACACTGGACCGGGCGAGCGCTGCACCGTCATTGAGACCGTCGCCCACCATGCCCACCCGATGGCCTTGCGATTCGAGGGCAACCAGATCGGCAAGCTTGTCTTGCGCGCTTTGTCTTGCTTTCCAATCGGTGATCTTCAGCTCGCGGGCAAGAGTGGCCACTGCTTCGGCTTCATCGCCAGAGCGAATGGCCAGGGTCAGGCCGGCGGCACGCAGGGCTGTCACGGTGTTCTCAGCATCCGGGCGCAGGGCCTGGCTGAGTTCAAACTGCGCTGTAGGCCGGCCGTTCAGGCTGAGCCAGACCTGGGTCGATGCAGTCTCCTGGTCGGCACGCTGCTCCGGGTCGGTCTGCTGCGCTTCGCCCGCAAAGCCTGGGGAGCCAAGCTGCCAGTGAAGCAAGAGGTCGGTCCAGAGCAGCGCTCCGCTCAAACCCTGCCCGGGATGTTCCTGCACATGCCGAACGCTTTTGTCCCATGTGGCGATCTGTTCCGGGCTGAGGCGTCTGCGGGCTTCCTGCCGAAGGGCCGCGGCAATGGGGTGGAGAGAATCACGTTCGGCGGCGCTGGCTAACCCGAGCACCCAGGCCTCATCGATCTGAAAGGGCAGGTCGGCGCCCGCACGGTCCGCCACCACGATCCGGCGCAGCACCGGGCGTGCGTCGGTGAGGGTTCCAGTCTTGTCGAACAGCACGGTATCGACACCGGCCAGGGCCTCCAGGGCATCAGGCGTGCGAACCAGAACGCCATGACGCGCCAGGCGTGCGCTTGCCGAGAGCAGGGCTGCCGGCGCCGCCAGCGACAGGGCGCAGGGGCAGGTGACGATCAGCACCGACACCGCCACCCACACGGCCCGTGAGGGGTCGATCAACAGCCAGGCGACCGCCGCGGCCGCGGCGAGCATCAGCACCATGATCAGAAAAGGCCCCGCCCACCGGTCGGCCAGCCGGGCCAGCCGGGGACGCGCGGCACTGGCCTGGGCGATCAAAGCGGCCACTTCATTCGCGCGCGATTGCTGCGCCGATTTTTGCACGTGGAATACCACCGGGCCATCAAGCAGGGCGGTGCCAGCCAGCAGGAGGCTTGCGGCAGGGCGGCTGACAGGACGGCTTTCGCCGGTCAGCATCGCCTCATTCACCCGCAGGTCACGGTCCGGGACAATGCCATCGGCGGGAATCACCGCACCTGCGGCCAGCCGGACGCGGTCGCCTGGCCGCAGACTTTGCGGCGTGACACGAGACTCCTCGCCGTTCCCATCAATGCGGAGCACGGTGTCAGGCAGGGCCGCCAGCTGGTCGGCCAGTCCGGCCAGGGCTTTCTCGCGGGCTGCCGACTCGAGCCAGCGGCCCACCAGCAGAAAAGCCGCGAACATGGCGATGGAGTCGAACCACACCGGCTCCTCGCCCGCGCCAGTGCCGTGCATGGCCAGGCTGCTGGCCACGAACATCACGATCAGGCCCAGGGCAACCGGTACATCCATGCCGATCCGCCGTGCAAGCAGGTCACGCCATGCTCCTGCCAAAAAAGGCCAAGTCGCAAACAGCAGCACTGGCAGGGTCAGCAGCCATTCAGCCCAGATCAGCAAGCGGTGAATATCGGGTGGCATGTCGCCTTCGCCCGCCATGTACCGGGGCGTTGCGTACATCATGACCTGCATCATGCACAGCAAGGCCACCAGCATGCGCCACAGGGCCATGCGTCTGCCGGCCTGGGCGGTCGCATCGAGAGCCGATCGCATGACCGGCCGCGGCCCATAGCCCAGCGCATGGATGGCGCTGAAGATCTCCGCCAGAGATTGGCGGGCCGGGCGGAAGACCACGCTGGCCCGGCGCGTTGCCGCATTCACCGTGACCGACTCCACCTGCGAGGCCAGGGCTGCTTCGATCTGAATGACGCAGGCGGCGCAATGCACGCCGTCGATGGTCAGCACCGTCCGCAGACGCATGTCCCCGTTGGGAGCAGGCTCAAGCGGCTGAGAGATCTGCTCCAGGGACTCGGGCGCATCAAGGGCTGCCCACTCGGAGGCATGGGGGGCGAACGCTGACAAGGCTGATCTGCTCGATGTCATCAATTTCAAGGACAATGATGACACTTCATCGTCCCTCATCCTCCGGAGCCTGCATGACCATTCCCCGCGCCACCAAGATCGTTGCCACCCTCGGCCCGGCGTCTTCCGACCCCGCCATCATCGAGCGGCTCATCCTGGCAGGCGTGAATGTCGTGCGCGTCAATTTTTCGCACGGTACCGCTGAGGGGCATACCGAGGTGGTCAGGCTGGTGCGCGAAGTGGCTGCCCGTCTGGGCCGCGATATTGGCGTGCTTGCTGATCTGCAGGGCCCCAAGATCCGCATCGGCAAGTTCGGCGCGGGGCGGGTCAATCTGGTGGAGGGCGATCGCTTCGTGTTCGACCTCGATTGCACCGTGGGTGATGAGACCCGGGTCGGGCTCGACTACAAGGAACTGGTTCACGATGTGAAGCCGGGCGATACGCTCCTGCTCAACGATGGTCGCATGATGATGCGGGTCGATGAGGTCAGCGATCGGACCATCACCTGCACGGTCACGCTCGGCGGTGTTCTGTCCGATCGCAAGGGCATCAACCGCCAGGGCGGCGGCCTTTCGGCGCCAGCCATGACCTCCAAGGACATGGAGGACATGAAGGTTGCAGTGGCCTTCGCCGCCGACTTCATTGCGGTGTCTTTCCCCAAGAATGCCTCGGACATGTACATGGCGCACGAACTCTCGCGCGCCGCCGGCGGCAAGGCGCTCATGATTGCCAAGATCGAGCGTTTCGAGGCGATCGGCAATCTCGAGGAAATCCTGAAGGCCTCTGACGGTGTCATGGTGGCGCGAGGC
>JBEELY010000317.1:0-4055 GCA_041167925.1 Pseudomonadota bacterium
GTGCTGTCGCCCGAAGACAGCACGCTGGAGAGCACCTCGAGGGCATAGGCCTCGCGATCGCTCGCGACATCGCGCAGACCCGGCACCTTCCAGGCCATGATCACATAAGGCGTGTCCGCAGGCGCTTTTACTTCGATGCGACGCAGCCCGCGCTGCTCGGGCTCGCTCTGGGGCTTGCGGGCAGGCACGACACGCGTCGGGACCTTGCCATAGGTTTGCTGGGCCAGGGCAATCACCTGATCTGGCTGCACGTCGCCGGACACCACCAGCACTGCATTGGCCGGGGAGTACCAGGTGTAGTACCAGTGCTGGGCATCCTCGACAGTCAGTGACTCCAGATCACTCATCCAGCCGATGATGGGCGCGCGATAGGGATGCGCCACAAAGGCAGTGGCCATCAGCTGCTCGAAGACCAGGCCGCGGGCCCGGTCATCGGTGCGCATCCGGCGCTCCTCCATGACCACCTTGATTTCCTTGGCGAATTCCTCAGCACTCAGTCGCAAATGGGCCATGCGGTCGGCCTCGAGAGCCATGACCTCAGCCAGACGCGATCGATGCACCTGCTGAAAATAGCCGGTGTAGTCGCGCGAGGTAAAGGCGTTTTCACGTCCGCCCATCGCTGCGACCCGCCTGGAGAACTCGCCCGGACCCAGATCGCGGGTGCCCTTGAACATCATGTGCTCAAGCACATGGGCCACGCCGGTGCGGCCGTTGACCTCGTCCATGGAACCCGCGCGATACCAGACCATGTGAGCGACTGTAGGCGCACGACCGTCCCGCTTGACGAGGACCTTCATGCCATTGGCCAGCCGATGTTCGACCACGCCCGCCGGGCCGGCCTCGGTTGCCAAGGCCGGCCCTGGCATCTGGGCGGTGGCCGCTGCAGATGCGGATGTTTGGGATGCGCTCGAGACCGCCGAGGGACCCGAGCCCCTGGCCGCATCCGCAGGACTGCGCACAGCACAGGCTGAAAGCAACGCAAAAGAGAGGAGAAGCACCGCAGCACCACGCGGGCGAATGCGGCTGGACGGGAGGGTCGTCATGGGGGGCCGGCGTAGAATCGTCGTTCGGGCAGTGTACGTCAGCCACCGCCGGCCCCCATTCAAAGTACTGATCGATGTTCGGTTTCCTTCGCCGCAAGCCCGCCCCTGCGCCTGAACCCGCCCGGCCCGAGGCCGAAGCGCCCCGCGCGGGAGCTGCAAGCCCGCCTGCGGTACCGGCGGGCGATGCCCCCCGTTCGGCGGATGACGCCCGTTTGTCGCCCGTCACGCCCTCCACCGATCGCGCCGAAGGTCAGGACCCAGGGCGCAGCGGCTGGCTGTCCCGATTGCGCAGCGGCCTGTCGCGCACGCGCAGCAACCTGGCGGGGCTGTTCGGTGGCACCAAGATCGACGAGGCCCTTTATGAAGACCTCGAGACGGCACTGATCACGAGTGATGCGGGCGTGGCTGCGACCGCCGCGCTTCTGGAGGCGCTACGCAACCGGGTGAGAAGCGAACGCCTGACGGACCCAGCGCAGGTGCGAGAGGCCCTGCGCGACTTGATTGTGCAAAGCCTCGCGCCGCTCGAGCAGGGTCTGGACATCGATCGGGCGAGCCCGCTGGTGGTCATGATTGCGGGCGTCAATGGTGCCGGAAAAACCACCTCCATCGGCAAGCTCGCGCGTCACCTGCATCGCGAGGGCAAGTCGGTTCTGCTTGCCGCCGGCGATACCTTCCGCGCGGCTGCCCGAGAACAGCTGGCCCAGTGGGGCGCACGCAATGCGGTCGATGTCATCGCTCAGGAAGGCGGGGATCCCGGTGCAGTTGCCTTTGATGCGGTGAGCGCAGGCCGCGCCCGAGGCACGGGCGTGGTGCTGGTCGATACCGCCGGACGCCTGCCCACGCAGAGCCATCTGATGGACGAGCTGCGCAAGATCCGTCGCGTCACCGGCAAAGCCATGGAGGGCGCCCCTCATGAGGTGCTGCTGGTGCTCGATGGCAATACCGGGCAAAACATGCTCGCCCAGGTGCAGGCCTTCGATGCGGCGGTCCAACTGACCGGACTCATCGTGACCAAGCTCGACGGCACGGCCAAGGGCGGTGCCCTGGTCGCATTGGCTCATCTTCGCCGCAGCAATCCTGTTCCGGTGTATTTCATCGGGGTCGGCGAAGGCATCGATGACCTTCAAGCCTTCAGCGCCCGCGAATTTGCCTCGGCCCTGATTGACTGAATGCCTGCGTGAACCGCGACGCCCATCTGCTCACGCCCACCTTCATCCATCGACATCCATCCAACTTTGCCCTGAAGCCTGCCATGAGCCATTTCGATGACGAGACCCATGTCGTCCCCGCCGGCGACGACCTTTATCAAGGCACCGTGTCGCCGCACTGGTCGATCGGCAACAATCCCAACGGCGGCTACCTGTTGGCCATCGCGCTCGATGCGCTTCAGCAGCGGCTGCCTGAGCAGCCCGACCCCCTGTCGGTCACGGTGCACTATTTCAAGCCCGGACTGAATAGTCAGCCCTGCGAGGTGCGTACCCAACTGCTCAAGCGGGGGCGCCAGGTCTCAAGCGCCCGGGCCACCCTCTATCAGGAGGGCGAGGTGCGCTTCGAGGTCGTCGCCGTGCTGGGTGCACTGGGCGATGGCGCCGATACGCCGATCACCCTTCCGGCACCTGCCATCCCCGCCGTCGAGGCCTGCACGCCGCGCTCGGGGTTTTCGCAAGGCCTGGCCTCACTGCCCCTGCTCGATCGGCTCGAGATCCGCCTGCATCCTGAGGAAGCCGAGCCTGGCCAGGCCGGCAAGGCGCAGGTCAGTGGCTGGATCCGCCTGCGTGATGGCCGGGCGCCCGATACCCGGGCGGCCATTCTGTTTGCCGACGCCTTTCCTCCCTCCGTGTTTGGGCTGCTCGGTGCCGTGGGCTGGGTGCCGACGGTCGAGCTCACGGTGCATGTACGACGCAGGCCAGCCCCGGGCTGGATGCTAGGACAGTTTCGGACCCTCGATCTTTCCGACGGCCGCATGATCGAAGACGGCTGGGTCTGGGATTCTCAGGGTCAGCTGGTGGTGCAGTCCCGGCAACTCGCCCTGGTACGCAAGGCGGGTTAAGACCTCAGCGGGCTGACTGCTGCGCCGCTCAGCGGGCTTACTGCTGGGTTGGATACACGCACCGAAAGCCCACATACACCGCAAAAAACCGCGCCGACTTGTACTGCATGCCTTCAAGCCGGGTCTGCGATGCGCCGTACCACCAGGAGCCGCCCGCCGTGAGGCGGTCTTCTCCCTGCGCATCCGACAGCCACTCCCAGACATTACCTGCCATGTCATGCAGGCCATTGACCCCCGCCGCAAGCGCGCCCGCAGGGGCGTGGCGCTCGAAACCATCGCCTGTGCCGGACAGATTCGCGCCAGCAGTGGTCTCGCCGGTCGGGTAGGGATAGGTCTTGCCCTTCTGAAAGGGTGCCGGCGGCTGGGCACGCTGTTCGGTATAGGCCGCCTGGGCCCACTGGGCGCGGCTCGGCAGACTGCCTCCCGCCCAAGCGCAAAAGTCCCGGGCCTCAAACCAGCTGACATGCGCCACCGGATCGTCGGACCGTGCAGGCCGGCCCGAGGGCGCACGGAAGGTCCAGCCTGGCCGTCGCTCCCAACCGGCACCCCATTCAAATCCACCCCCCTCACGCTCGGCGGTGCTCACACGGCCATTGGCCTTGAGAAAGGCATCGAAGCGCGCGACCGTGACCTCGGTGCGATCGATGCGAAAGCCCTCCAGCAAGACAGTATCCGGGGCAGCCCGGGCCGGGGATGCTATCGATGCGCCACTCACAAGACAAAGGCACAGGGCAAGAGCGAATGAGGGAATCGACAATCGAGGCAACAAGGTCATGATGGTCGGTGAAATCGTTGAACGCCCGAGGCGCGAACGCGATCGGTGAAGGTATGATCCCACGAACCTAGGAGACCCCATGGCCCCGACCAAGCCGCATGCCCTGCTGCTCAATCTGGCACACCTGATCGATCATTTTTTTCTGCTGATCTTTCCGACCGCGGTGCTGGCCATCTCGCGTGAATGG
>JBEELY010000243.1:0-3646 GCA_041167925.1 Pseudomonadota bacterium
ACGAGTCCCTGGCAGCGTTACGACCTGACCTGATCACCATCCAGCTCACCGGATCTCCCGACGGTGCAAATGCCGTCGATTACACGGTCAACTGCGCCGCAGGCTTTCCTCTGGTGACGGGCACGGGCGAGCGGCCGGTCAACCACGTGCTGCCGGCCTGGGATCTGCTTGCCGGCATGACCCTGGCTACGGCCATCCTTGCCGCCGAACGCCATCGCAGGCTGACCGGCGAAGGACAGAAGGTGTCGCTCACACTGGCCGACGTTGCCTTTGCCGCCACAGCCAATCTTGGCTATGTGGCTGATGTCGAGGTCAATGGCAACCAGAGGGCCGCCGATGGCAACTTCCTGTATGGCGCTTATGGCGACGCCTTCCTGACACGCGACGGGCGGCATGTGATGGTGGTCGCGATCAGCGACCGACAGTGGCAGGCCCTGATCCGGGCGACCGGCGTGAACGAAGGCTTGCAGGCGGCGGCCAGTGCGCTGGGCTACACGCTCGACTCCGAACTGGCGCGCTGGAACGCGCGCGAGCTCATTTCGGCGGTGCTGCGCCCCTGGTTTGCACGCCGCTCACTGGCCGAGGTCAGTGCGGCTCTTACTGACAAGGCCCTGCTCTGGGGCCCTTATCGCACCTTTGCCCAGATGCTCAGTGAAGACCCGAGAGTCTCCGAAGCCAATCCGATGTTCCGACGCATCGAACATCCGGGCTACGGCAGCTTTCTGACTACGGCCAGCCCACTGGCCTTCAGTGCGAGCGAGCGTGCACCCGCGGCGCCCGCCTCGACCCTGGGCGCCGACACGCAGGCCGTGTTGAGCCGAGTCCTGGGTCAGTCCCCCGAACAACTCCATCATCTGCGCGCTGCAGGTGCCATTGGTGGTTCTGCCTCCTGAAGGAAACATCATGAACAAGCCCGAATCCCTGTCTCTGATCGCTCAGACCCATCCGACAGCCCTGCCGCAACTCGACGCCCTGTGCGAGCAGGCCCTGACCGCATCGGATCGGCTTCTCCAGAGCATGCGCGATCAGTTGCAGTCCCTGCTGGCCAGCGGAGGAAACGACGCCATCAACCAGGAACAGGCACGTGCACACGGCTTTGCCTGGAGCACAACCTATGTTCGCGCCCTGCACGAAATGCTGGGTTGGGCCAGACGACTGTCGGCATCGGGCCCTCTGCCCGAACTCGAGTCCCTGATGTTGCAGGCCGCGTTTGCCGAATACCTGGCTCAGCTCGATGGTGGGCTACCCATGAGTCAGGGTGAAGTGTTCCGTGCGGCAATGCTCGACCGCTCGGGAGCAGCGCTGGCCGAATTCCGCAAGGATGAGGCGGTCGCCCGTCTGATCGCCGAGGGATTCAGCCCGGTGGTGCGCGCACGGATCGCCGCCCTGCTGGCCGACGGGCGAGGCACTCGCGACTTTGGCAATCCCGGTTACGACGACCCCGCACTTGATGAAATCCGGGCGCAATTCGGGCGCTGGTCGGATGACCATGCCGAGGCCGCACATGGCTGGCATCTGCGAAATGAGCTGATCCCCGATGCCGTAATTAAAGAACTCGGAGAGCTCGGTGTCTTTGGCCTCACTGTGCCTGAGTCCTGGGGTGGCGCCGGAATGGGCAAGCAGGCCATGTGCGTGGTCACCGAAGAGCTCTCGCGCGGCTGGATCGGTCTTGGCTCACTCGGCACGCGCACCGAGATCGCCTGCGAACTCATCCTGCTCAACGGGACCGAAGAGCAAAAGCAAAGGCTGCTGCCCGGGCTGGTTTCAGGGCAAACGATCCCGACCGCCTCATTCACCGAACCCGACACGGGATCGGACCTGGCTTCACTGCGCACGCGCGCCGAAGAAGGAGTCTCGCAAGACGGCAAACCGGTGTGGCGGATCACCGGCAACAAAACCTGGACGACCCATGGCGCCCGCAGTGACCTCATGACCCTGCTCGCCCGTAGCGAAAAAGAGGCTCCGGGCTACAAGGGGCTGTCGATGTTCCTGGTGCCCAAGCCGAGGGGAACCGATGAGAACCCCTTCCCCGCCCCGGGCATGCGAGGCGGCGAGATCGAGGTGCTGGGCTACCGCGGCATGAAGGAATACGAGATCGCCTTCGAAGGCTACGAAATTCCCGATACCGCGCTGCTGGGCGGTGCCCGGGGCAACGGCTTCAAGCAGCTGATGCGGACCTTCGAGAGTGCGCGCATCCAGACGGCCGCACGAGCCGTTGGGGTTGCCCAGAGCGCACTTGAACTGGGCCTGGACTATGCCTGTGACCGTCAGCAGTTCGGGCGCCCGATCCTTGGCTTTCCACGGGTGGCCGACAAGCTCGCCTGGATGGCCGTCGAAATCATGGTCGCCCGACAGCTCACGCTGTTTGCCGCTCGCCAGAAAGACGCAGACCATCGCTGTGACCTGGAGGCCGGCATGTCCAAGCTGCTGGCAGCGCGCGTGGCCTGGGCGGCCGCAGACAACGCCGCACAAATCCACGGCGGCAACGGCTATGCGATGGAGTACCGCATCAGCCGCGTGCTGGTGGATGCACGCATTCTCAATGTCTTCGAAGGTGCGGCAGAGATCCAGGCGGGCATCATTGCGCGCGCTCTGCTCGAGCGCTGAATCGAACTGCACCATCAAGGCCAGAGTTAACCTGGGAGATTCAGAGGGCGGTTTTCTGACACGAAAATCGCCATCCGTCGGAGCCTGAATACCGCCAAGCGCTGATCGCTCTTGCGACCCTTTGCACACCAGAATGGGTCGCTACAGTGGAGTCACGCATGCATGCCGCATGCCTTGCACAAGGAGCTTCGATCATGGCCTTCGACATCCAGGACAACCACACCTTCCTCGACACTGACGCCGGCTTTGACATCGACCTGGAGTCGGTCGCCGAGACCCCGAGCACGTTGACTTCGATTCTTTACCCCACCGACGCGCTCGAGGCAGCCCAGCGCATGCAGCGCTGGTACCGGACCACGGCACAAGGCATTGCCCACTCGATTTTCGGTCGCGATGGCCGGCGGGTGGAGGGGCGCTTCGCCTACGAGGCGATGGCGCAGGAAGACTGACGCTCAGGCAGCGCCGGTCTGCTGCGCTGCCGTCGGGCGCTTGCGCAACAGATAGCGCTGGGTGCCTTCGAGCACCCTCTCGCGTCGCTGGTTGTGCACCGTGGATTGCATGGTGAGCACCCCGGTGTTGCGTCCCGGCTCTAGGGCGATCACCTCAAGCACGGGATACAGCGTGTCGCCGGCGTAGACCGGCGCAGCAAAACGGCTGCTCTGATCCAGAAACGCCTTGAGCGATTCGCCCACCACATGCGGAAAATGGCCTGCGCCTGCGGCTGTCTGGATCAGGACCTGAAATCCGTGGGCGAGCAGATGGGGCATGCCTCGGGCACGGCAGTACTCCACATCGTAGTGAATCGGGTGGTTGTCGCCACTGGCCAACTGAAAGGCCGCGAAAAGCGCTTCCGTCATGGTTCTTGAGGGCAACAGAAAGCGCTCGCCGACCTTGAAGTCATCGAACCAGCGCTGCTCGCACAGGTGGTGGCGGGCCGGATCAAATCCGGTATCAATCTCAATCGGCATGATGTTTTCTCCAGGATCTGACAAGGCGCACTGAGCCGATCACGTTACCATCGGCAGATGTCCGAGCCCAT
>JBEELY010000444.1:0-5351 GCA_041167925.1 Pseudomonadota bacterium
CCGCGCTCAGTGGAATAGCGCTCGTCGAGTGAATCGATCGGACGGGGTAAGGGATGAGTCAAGGCAGGCACAGGGGATTGAGAGGCTGTGGGCATGGATCGGTCTCTCGGTCAAACAGGGCAGAACCGGAAGGAAACAGGGCGGACCAGGCAGGCCTGTCCTGACCCAAACGGGTAAGCTTCCACGGCAAACATAGGGGAGACGAGAGTATGAAGGCACAAGGCAAGGTCGTGGTCATCACTGGGGCTGCCAGCGGCATCGGCAAAGCACTCGCCATGCGGTATGCGCAGGAGCAACCCGCCGGCATCGTGATTTCGGATCTGGCTCAGGGGCAAGCCGCACTCAATGCACTGGCTCAAATCCTCAATGCCAAAGGCGTGCCTGCCCTTGCAGTGGCGGCCGATGTGGGCGTCGAGGCGGATGTTCAGGCTCTGGCTCAGGCAGCACAGACGCGCTTTGGGCGTATTGATATCTTTTGCTCGAACGCCGGTCTGATTCGCGATGGTGACGAGAACACTCCCGATGCCCACTGGACGCTCAACTGGCAGGTGCATGTCATGGCCCATGTCTACGCCGCGCGCGCGGTCGTGCCAGGCATGCGGGAGCGGGGCGAGGGCTATCTGATCAACACGGCTTCGGCGGCAGGCCTGCTGACCTCGCTACCCTCGGCCACCTATGCGGTGACCAAGCATGCCTGCATTGCGCTGGCCGAGTGGCTCTCGATCCAGCATGGTGATGCGGGGGTTCGGGTGTCGGTGCTGTGCCCGCAGGCTGTGGACACGCCCATGATCGCCGGTCGGGCAGGCTCTGCCGCAGCCCGCAACGATGGCGTGATCTCGGCCGATGACCTCGCAGACGTTGTGATCCAAGGCATGGCAGAAGAGAAGTTCCTGATCCTGCCTCATCCGCAGGTGCTGGACTACTTTCAACGCAAGGCCCAGGACTACGACCGCTGGCTGGGCGGCATGCGCCGCTTCGCTGCCAAGGTGGGCGGGCGGCCGCAGAACGGGTGAGAGGCCAGGCCCGCCGCAAGGCGAACGGGCTTGACTCGGCCGCCTCAGCGCGGGTCGGTACCCGCAGCCGGTGCGGCAGATTCTTCAGGCGCCTTGCTGATCGCAGTGATGAAGCCGGACATCCAGATGCCAAGCTCGTAGAGCAGGCATAGCGGGATCGCAAGCATGAATTGCGAAAGCACATCGGGCGGGGTGAGCACGGCCGCCACCACGAAGGCGCCGACGATCACGTAGCGACGCGCATCACGCAATTGCTGCGGCGTGACCATGCCCAGTTTGACCAGGATCATTTCAACCACTGGTACTTCAAAGGTCAGGCCAAAGCCGAAAAAGATGGCCAGCGTGAAATCCCAGTATTTCTGAAGATCCTGGAGCGTCTCGGCGCCGGTCTGGGCCGAAAAGGAAATGAAGAACTTGTAGGCCGCTGGCAGCACGAAGAGGTAGGCAAAGCTGATCCCCACGCACATGAAAAACACGCTCGAAACGATGAGGGGCAAGGCAAAGCGTTTTTCGTGCTCATAGAGGCCCGGCGCCACGAAAGCCCACGCCTGATACAGCACCCAGGGGAGCGACGCCAGCAGGGCGGTCAGAAAGGCGACCTTCGTGAGGGTAAAAAACGCGCCGGCCTGATCGGTAAAGATCGGCTTGGTCCCTGCCGGCAGCGCATCGTAGAGCGGCTGCGACAAGAACTTCATGATCTCGCCGCTGAAGTAAAAACACACCCCGAAAAGCAGCAAGACCACGATCAGCGAACGGATGACACGGTCGCGCAACTCGACCAGATGCGAGATGAAGTTCTCATCCTGCGCGGGGTCGATCTCGGGCTTCTTGCGGCTGAAGAGCTTGAAGGCCATGGGGGCTCTTAAGAGAGGGTGCGCGCGGGCTTCAACGATAGAAGCGCCGCTTGGGGCGCTTGATACCGAGCTCTCGCTCGCGTTCGATACGCCGGTCGCGGATGCGCTCACGCTGGCGGCGGATGGCGTAGACGGTATCCCAGTCGGTCGCTGGCTTGGGGGTTTCGCCGGAAAGAGAGGCGTTGAGGTCGTTGACTTCGCTTTGCAGTTCGGCCACCGAAGAGCCCACGGACTTTTCGATTTCCTTGGCGGCGTCGGAGACCTGCGCCTGAAGCTTGCGCAACTCGCTCAGCTCCATCTGCCGATTGATGTCGGACTTCACGTCATCGACGTAGCGGCGCATCTTTCCGATCCATTGGCCGGCCTGCTTGGCAACCTTAGGCAGGCGCTCGGGGCCGAGCACCACCAGCGCCACCACGGCGAGCACCATCATCTCCGAAAGGCCAATGTCGAACATGCGAAAGAGTCAGGACGATGGCAAACGGAGACGGCCCGAGAAACCGGACCTCAGGACTTGCGCTGGGCGTCGACGTCGATGGTGCGGCCGTCGTTGGGAGCGGCTTGCTGGGACTGGGTGACCGCCGGCTGGGCCGCAGCGCTTGATCCGGACGCCGGGGCATCAGACGCGCCCTCTTTGACGCCATCTTTAAAGCCCTTGACAGCGCCGCCCAGGTCAGACCCGAGGTTGCGCAGTTTTTTGGTGCCGAACACCAGAAGAATGATCACCAGAACAATCAGCCAGTGCCAGATGCTCAGTGAACCCATGAAATGCTCCTTGTCAGGCCGTGGGCAGGCCGATGCGTAAAGGCTGGGGTCCGCCCAGGACGTGGAGGTGGAGATGATACACCTCCTGTCCGCCGATCCTGCCGTTGTTGACCACAGTGCGAAAGCCGTCTTCAAGGCCCTGTTCACGGGCCAGCTGGCCGGCCATGCCCATGATCTTGCCGAGCACAGCCTGATGCCGAAGGTCGGCATCGTAGAGGTTGACCACATGCACCTTGGGAATGATCAGAAAGTGCACGGGCGCGAGAGGCCGGATGTCATGAAACGCGAGGATGTCCTCATCCTCATAGACCTTGCGGCTGGGCAGTTCGCCGCGAACGATGCGGCAGAAAATGCAGTCATGACTCATGGGGTGTCCTGGGAGGAGGAGGCATTCGCACGGGCAGCCTTTTCGACCAGGCCCGACAGACCCTCGCGGCGGGCGAGTTCATCGAGCACGTCCTGAGGGCTCAAGTTGTAATACGCCAGCATGACCAGGGTGTGAAACCACAGATCTGCCGTCTCGGACACGATGCGCCCGGGCACGCCATCCTTGGCGGCCATCACAGTCTCGGTCGCCTCTTCGCCGATTTTTTTGAGGATGGCATCGGGGCCCTTGCTCATGAGTCGGGCCACATAAGAGGCCTGCGGATCCGCGTCGCGACGCCCGGCCAGCAAGGCGCCGAGCCTGTTGAGGAGGTCGGAGGTTGGGGCGCAGGAATCGGAGGGGATGCTCATGATCGGGAGGACGGGGCAGACAGCGAGGACAGGGCAGTCAAAGTCGGATGCGCAAGGGCATCAGGAACGATAGATGCTGGCCGGATCCTGAAGCACCGGATCCACACTGACCCAGTGGTCATGTTCAAGGCGACTGAAAAAACAGGATTGCCGCCCGGTATGGCAAGCAATACCGCCCGCCTGGCTGACCTGCAAGACGATGGCATCGCCGTCGCAATCCAGGCGGATCTCGCGCACGGTCTGGACATGACCCGACTCTTCGCCCTTGTGCCACAGACGGGCACGGGATCGAGACCAGTACACCGCATGGCCGAGTTGGGCCGTGAGGGCCAGAGCCTCGCGATTCATCCATGCCACCATCAGCACACGCTGGGTCTGCGCATCCTGTGCAATGGCGGTGACCAAGCCCTGGGCATCCCAGCGCACCTGATCAAGCCAGGGCGCATTGATCGGCGCTGGATGGATCACCGCAGCCTCACTCACTGCAGCCTCATGGCGATGCCCTGCGCAGCCAGATGCGCCTTGGCCTGCCCAACCGTGAATTCGCCGAAATGAAAGATGCTCGCGGCCAGCACAGCATCGGCATGGCCCTGCAACACACCATCAGCCAGATCCTGCAGCCCCCCCACGCCGCCCGAGGCGATCACGGGAATGCCGACTGCATCACTCACCGCACGGGTGAGTGCAAGATCAAAGCCCTGGCGGGTGCCATCGCGGTCCATGCTGGTGAGGAGAATCTCGCCCGCACCGAGCCGCTCGACTTCTGCGGCCCAGGCCAGGGCATCACGGCCGGCGGACTTTCGTCCACCATGGGTGAAGACCTCCCAACGGCCGGGCGCCACCTGCTTGGCATCGATCGCGCAGACAATGCACTGCGACCCGAAAAAGGAAGCGGCTTCGGCAATCAGTTCGGGGCGCGCCAGCCCGGCGGTATTGATGGAGACCTTGTCTGCGCCGGCATTGAGCAGGCGACGCACATCGGCCACGCTACGCACGCCGCCGCCCACGGTGAGGGGAATGAACACCTGCGCAGCCACCTGCTCAATGACATGCACGATGATGTCGCGCTCGTCGCTCGAGGCGGTGATGTCAAGGAAGGTGAGTTCGTCAGCGCCCTCGCGGTCATAACGACGGGCAATCTCAACAGGATCACCAGCATCGCGCAGGCCCACGAAATTCACGCCCTTGACCACGCGGCCCGCGGTGACGTCAAGGCAGGGGATGATGCGGCGGGTGAGCATCAGCCGCCAGCACCAGTGAAATCGTCGGCCCGGGCCTGGGCCAGACCGAAGTCAAGCGCGCCCTCGTAGATGGCACGCCCCACGATGGCGCCCTCGATGCCCTCGCCTTCGACTTCGCACAGGCGATCAACATCGGTGATGCTGCTGACGCCGCCCGAGGCGATGACGGGCACCGTGAGTGCACGGGCCAACCGGACCGTGGCCTCGATATTGACGCCCTGCATCATGCCGTCGCGACCGATGTCGGTATAGATGACCGCCTCGACGCCATAGCCTTCAAACTTGCGGCCGAGATCGACGACATCGTGGCCGGTGAGTTTGCTCCAGCCATCGGTGGCCACCTTGCCGTCGCGAGCGTCGAGACCCACGATGACCTGGCCCGGGAAGGCACCGCAGGCATCGTGCAGAAAGCCGGGGTTCTTGACTGCAGCCGTGCCGATGATCACGTAGCTGATGCCGCCGTCGAGATAACGCTCAATGGTGTCGAGATCACGGATCCCGCCACCGATTTGTACCGGGATCTGCGAACCAACCTCGTCGAGAATGGCGCGGATGGCCGCTTCATTGCGAGGTTTGCCGGCGAAGGCACCGTTAAGGTCAACCAGATGCAGGCGCCTTGCGCCCAGATCGAGCCATTTGCGGGCCATGGCCGCCGGGTCGTCGGAAAAGACGGTGGCGTCGTCCATGTCGCCCTGACGCAGGCGCACACAACGTCCATCCTTGAGATCGATGGCAGGAATCAG
>JBEELY010000456.1:0-5029 GCA_041167925.1 Pseudomonadota bacterium
TGCGCGTGCTTCAGTGGATGATCGGTCGTATTGAGGGCGAGGCCGGCGCCACCGAGCATGTCTTCGGGCACTCGCCCCGCTATGAAGACCTCACCTGGAACGGCCTGGACTTCCCGCGTGGTGAATTCGACAAGATCACTTCGATTGATGCTGCCCAGTGGAAGCGCGAGTTCGAGCTGCACAGCGAGCTCTTCACGCTCCTGGCGCAGGGCCTGCCGCATCAGCTCACCGCAACCAAAGAAGCGCTGGAAAAACGCCTGGCGGCCTGAGGGCTGCCGCACCCCTGGTACTTCGTCATGGATCTGATCCTGAATGTTCCGGCGGTGGCGCGCGTGCTGCCGCTGGTGCAGTCCCATGGCCGCGCGCTGGGTGCGCTGGCGGGGTTCGAGGGTGCGCGTTTGCGGGCAATCGAGCTGGCCTTCGAGGAGGCCTTCTCACTCGTTCAGGAGCGGGCGGGCCTTGGCGCCCTGGAGCCCGTCCTGATCGAGGCCAAGCTCGATGCGCTGGCGCTGACGGTGAGGTTTGATGACCGGGCCATTCCGCCGGCGATCGTGGAGGGCGCGCCTCCGAGTGAAGCCGGCGATTCCGAAACCGCGCAAGCCGCACTCAATGACATCCACCTCGACGATGTATCCCGGCGACTGATTCGCGCTGCTGCCGACGAAGCCGCCTGGGTGCCACTGGGCCGCGGCGGCAACCGCCTGGAGATGCGCTTTCTAAGACCATCTGCGGCGGTCGATACTCTTGAGGACGACGCTGGTCTCACGCCTTTTGATGAAGAAGCGCCTCTTGCGCCTGAGCAGGGGTATCGCATTCGGCTGGCAGGGGAAGGCGCGCGGGGCGCGCAAGACTGGCCGGCCATTGCGCGGGCCATGTACAAGACCTACGGCTTTTCCTATTCTCGGGAAGATTTCTACATCCCGGAGCGGATTCGCGCCCTGAATGAGGAGGGGCTCGTGCTCTCGGTGGTGGCCGAGTCGGAGCGCACGGGCGAGGTGGTGGGCCACTATGCCCTCGAGGTGTCAGGGTTCGGCCAATTTGGGGTGAGTACGCCCGCGATTGGCGAACTGGGCAAGGCGGTGGTGGATCCTGCCCATCGCGGCCGAGGCTTGATGGAGCGCATGCGCCGCTTCACCGAGGACACCGCCAAGGCCCGCGGCATGCTCGCGCTCTTCAGCGAGCCGACCATGATGCATCCCTACAGCCAGAAGGCGAATGAGTCACTCGGCGCCCGCGCCTGCGCGGTGCAGCTCGGTTTTTTCCGGACCGAAGACAACCGCATGCGGGCCATCCGCTCGGACGCCCAGGGGCAGCGAGGCAGCCTTTTGATGTACTACCAGCCGCTACAGGCGCCGGCCCTGCGCAGGCTGGTGCTGCCGCCGCGGCACCGCGCGATGCTTGAGCGCACCTACCGGGGTTGCGAGATTCCCTTCGAGATAGTGCCAGAGGCTGCGCTTGCGCCGGTCCCGCAAAACACCCAGCTTGAGGTTCGGTTTCTCGCTGGTTTCGATATGGGCCAGATCCACGTGCGCCAGGTGGGTGAGGATGCAGTGGCGGCCCTGCGCGCCGCGCGCGACGAACTGGTTCGCAGAGCCGGATCGCCGGTGATCTTCATGCAGCTTCGCCTGGATGATCCGGGCATCGCCGCGGCCTGCGAGGCGGCTGAGCACCTTGGCTTTTTCTACAGCGGTATGTGCCCCTTGCATGCGGACGGACAGGACGTGCTGCAGTTGCAGTATGTCGAGGTCGACATGGACGTGGGCAAGCTCGCCGTGGCCGGGCCCTTTGCCCGTGAGTTGCTCGATTATGTGGCTGCCGAGCGCGCGCGTATCGACGCGCGGTGAAAGCCGCTTGCGGCGCAGGGCAGGTCTTCTGCCCTTCCTGCGCCGCGACGGTGAGCGGTTTACTGCGGCTTGATCCCCGCCAGTTCGTACATCTTGCCCCAGCTCACCAGATCGCTCTGCAATTGCTTGAGCAACTGGTCGGGTGAGGTCTGGCCGGGGGGCGGCTGGTTGGTGCGGTCGCGATAGAAGGTCGCGGTTTCAGGCAGGGCCAGCCATTTGTTCACCACGCCCACAATGCGTTGCACGATGGCGTCGGGCAGGCCCTTGGGGCCATGCAGCGAGTAGTAGGGCAGCTGAGTCAGCTGAACGCCCTGCTGAACCAGAGGCAGCACATCCGGCGTCTGCGGCAGCGGCCCTGTGCCCGAGGTGGCAATGGCGCGCACCCGCCCCGACTTGATGTGCGGGATGGGCGAGGCGGTATCGATCCAGGCCACTGGAATCACGTTGGAGATCACGTCGGGCGAGATCTGGGCCACGGTCTTGTAGGGCACATGGTTGATCTGCATGCCGGTGACGGCCTTGACGGCCTCCATGATCAGATGCCCCCCCGAGCCGATGCCCCAGGAGGCATAGCTCAGGTCCTTGCGGGTCTTGGTCAGCTCGATCAGGTCGCGGATGTTCTTGACCGGCAGCTCCGGATTGACCATCAGCAGGTTACCGCCCTCGCCTCCGATCTTGGCCAGGGGCGTAAAATCAGTGATCGGATCGAAGGCGAGCTTGGTCTGCAGCAGCTTGTTGCCGATCACGCTGGCCGTGAAGGACACCACCAGGTTGTAGCCATCGGGTGGCTGGCGCACGACCGCTTCCATGGCGAGCAGCCCATTGGCGCCGGCCTTGTTGTCGATGATGACCTGGGTGCCGAGTTCCTTGCTCATGAATTCGGCCATCACGCGGCCAAAGATGTCGGCGCCACCGCCTGCGCCGCTGGGCAGCACGATGCGGATGGGCTTGCCTGCTGGCCAGGCAGCCTGCGCTTGGGCAACGCCCGAACCGGTGCCGAGCATGGTGGCGGCTGCGGCGGCACCAAGCAGCTGGCGACGATGGGAGGAATTCGGCGGGAAGGATGCGTGGTGCGTCATGGTGGGCTCCTCGGTTGCGGGTCTGATTCGGTCAGGCTCGTAGCTTGTGTCAGGGTCGGACGGTGTCGGGACTGAAGGCTCCCGACTCGATGATGAGTTCTGTGATCGTGCCAGTGAAACGGAAGTTGCCCTTGCGCTGAAACAGGGCCCAGTCCACCGGAGCTCGGCGATCGATGCCGATATCCAGACCCTCATGAAAACCGTAGCGCAGGGTGGGGCTCAGCTCGGCAAAGTCCGAGACGGCGTTGCGGTCGATCAGCAGTCGGCCGCGGCCGCGACGCTTGCCCAGGGCCTCGGCCTCCAGGCTGAACACAGTAGCCCCTTGCGGGACAGGCACCGGGCCGAGTCGATGGAATTCACCAAAGCCGTTGTAGAGCAGGGTCAGTGCATTGTTTTCGATGACCAGGCTCATGCCGCCAAAGACCTCGCCCAGTGCGAACAGCACGCCCTCCTGGCCGGCTTGCCAGGGCTGTGTACTGACATCGATGCGATAGCTGCGGTCGGCCACCAGTGGCACGATCACACTGCGATGCACGGTTTGGCCGCCCGGCAGGAAGCGGCGCACGCTGTGGGCTGCAGGGCGCTGCGCCGGGGGCAGTTCGCTGAACTTTTGCAGCGGCGTGCGGTTGTCCAGCGGATAGACCTGATTCGCCCATGCAGCCTGGTCAAAGGCCTCGACCAACGCTTTCAGGCGATCCGGATGCTGCGCGGCGAGGTCGACCGATTCACTGAAATCGCTGGCCTGATGGTGCAGGGTCCATTGATCGAAGTCGATGGCGTCGCCGCGTTTCTGCAGCGAGACCGCGACCCAGCCCTCCCGCCAGTAGGCCCGGTTGGCCCAGCACTCGTAGTACTGCTCGGTGCGGGCGTCGGGTGCACCTGCACCGCGCAAAATGCCGGCCAGGCTCGCGCCATGCAGGGGCAGCGCGGTCTCGCCATGCGAGGTGGTGGGCGCCGGCACTCCCGCCAGATCGAGCAGGGTGGGCATGAGGTCGGTGACATGCGCAAACTGCGTACGCACCGCACCGGCATCGGTGAGCTGCTTGGGCCAGGACACCACCAGGCTCACACGACGTCCGCCGCCGCCGGTGTAAGTCTTGAAGGAGGGGAAGGGCGTGTTGCTGACCTGACCCCAGCCCATGGGATAGAGCGCGGGCACCTCGCCCGTGCCGATCTTGGCGGTGTTCTTCAGGTCTTCTTCGATCGACAGGGGTGCCAGGCCGGCAAAGCGCCGGTTGAAATAGACGTTGCCATAGCTGCCCGCGCTGCTCGTTCCGCCATTGTCGGCAGAGAACACAATGATGGTGTTGTCGAGCTCGCCCATCTCGCGCAGCAGCGACACGATGCGCCCGACATTCTGATCAACGCAATCGAGCATGGCCGCATAGGTTTCCATGTGACGCACGAAGTGCGCGCGCTGATCGGCGGGCAGGCTGTCCCAGGCCGGCACGGCCGGATCGCGTGGCGAGAGCTGCGCATCCTGAGGCACCAGGCCCAGCGCCTTCTGGCGCGCCAGGCGCTGCGCACGCATCACATCCCATCCGGCGTCATAGCGGCCGCGGTACTTTGCGAGATCAGGTTCCTTGGCCTGCAGCGGGCCATGCACCGCGTTGTAGGCCATGTAGAGGAAGAAAGGCTGCGCGGGGCGTGCATTGCGCACATCGCGCACCAGCTCGAGCGCCTTGTCGGTGAGGTCGTCGGTGAGGTAGTAGTCCTCGGGATAGCTGTCGATCGGCGCAACCAGGTTGTTGTTGAGCAGACGGGCCGGAAAGAAGTAGCTGGTCTCGCCCTCAAGAAAGCCGTAGAAGCGGTCAAAGCCGCGCGAGGTGGGCCAGGCCGAATTGGGCGTGACGCCATTGGGCGAGTTGTGCCACTTGCCGATGCCCAGCGTGGCATAGCCCCCGGCCTTCAGGGCCTCGGGCAGGGTGGCCGCGGCCAGCGGAAGCTCACCCGAATAACCCGGAAAGCCGCCGACATTGTTGGCGAGCCAACCGGTATTGACCGAGTGGGCGTTGCGTCCGGTGAGCAGGGCCGCGCGTGCGGGCGAGCAGATCGGATGCGTGGTGTAGTGATTGAAGCGCAGCCCCCGTGCGGCGATCGCGTCGA
>JBEELY010000033.1:0-10819 GCA_041167925.1 Pseudomonadota bacterium
GCGCAGCAGATGGCGCCCAGGCTTCGCGCTGCGCTTACTTCGGTGCGCTGGCGTTAACGGCCATGACCGGTACCTGAAGCTCGACGCTCTTGCGCTGGCGGTCGGCGCCTTCAAGCACCAGCGTGATGGGCACGGTCTGACCCTGCTTGAGCTCGGACTTGATGTCCATCAGCATGACGTGATAGCCGCCGGGGGCCAGGCTGACGCCCTTGCCAGCCGGCAGGCTCAGCGAGGGAATGGCCCGCATGCGCATCACGCCGCCTTCCATCTTCATCTCGTGGATTTCGACCACGCCTGCCACCGGCGAGCGCGCTTCGACCAGGGATTGCGCCGAGTCGGCCGTGAGGGTCATGAAGGCGCCAGTGGCTTTCTGCCCGGCAACGGTGGCACGAACCCAGGGATCTTTGACGGTGACCTGCGCCTGAGCGGCCAGGGGAAGACCCAGAAGGACCGGCGACAGGACCAGTGCTGCGGCAGTGCGACGGGTTGCAGTGAACAGGGGGGCGAGCGGCCTGGACAGGGTGGAGCGCAGTGTGGCGATCATGGATAGAGAGGAGAGAGGAGAGAGGAGAGAGGAGACGCGACAGAAACAGCAGAGGACGCAAACGAGTGGCCACATCCGGGGATCGCGATCTGGAGTCTCGTTTTCAGTGTCCACGGACGCAAATGCCTGGCGGTCCGTTGGACGGCGGCGAGCCTAACATGCGACGATGTCGGGATGAACGAGTTCGTCATCCTTACGCGTGAAGAGGGCGTCGCGACCCTCACCCTCAATGACCCCGAGCGCCGCAATGCGCTGTCCACCCAGGCCCAGTGGGACGCGGTGGTCGATGCCTGCCGCAGCGTGGCCAGTGATCCCGACATCCGCTGCCTGATTGTCACCGGTGCAGGCTCGGCCTTCTGTGCCGGCGGCAACGTCAAGGACATGAAGGACAAGAAGGGCATCGCCTCGGGTTCACCGCATGACATCCGCGAGGGCTACCGCAATGGTATCCAGCGCATTCCGCTGGCCCTCTATGAAATGGACGTGCCCACCATTGCCGCGGTCAATGGCCCGGCCGTGGGCGCAGGGTGTGACTTGGCCTGCATGTGCGACATCCGGATCGGTTCCGAAAAAGCCCGGTTTGCCGAGAGCTTCGTCAAGCTCGGCATCATCCCCGGAGACGGCGGAGCCTGGTTGCTGCCCCGTGCGGTCGGCTTGTCCAAGGCCAGCGAAATGGCCTTTACGGGCGACATGATCGATGCCCAGGAGGCCCTGGCCTGCGGGCTGGTGTCACGGGTGGTGCCGGCCGATCAGCTCATGACCGAGGCACGCGCGCTGGCTGCGCGCATCGCTGCCAATCCGGGTCCGGCGCTGCGCATGGCCAAGCGCCTGATCCGCGAGGGTCAGCACATGCGGCTCGATTCCCTGCTGGAGCTCTCCGCGGCATTCCAGGCGCTGGCCCATTACACCCCCGAGCATGACCGTGCCATCGACGCCTTTCTGGCCTCGATGAAGAAGTGAGGGGCCATCAGGGCGCCGGGGCCACCGGCCCTGCGTTAGCGCCCGCGCCCGGGGGGCGGCCTGCCCGCACTGATCTGCAGGTGCTGGCGAGTCTGCTGCCCTATCTCTGGGAGTTTCGATGGCGGGTGGGCCTGGCCATCGCCTGTCTGGTGGCTGCAAAGGCCGCCGTGGTGGGCGTGCCGGTGCTGCTCAAGGCCATCGTGGATGGCCTCGCGCCCGTGGCGGGCAGCGCGCTCACCGTGGCCCCGCTGGGTTTGTTGGCGGCCTACGGGGCCTTGCGGATCGCTTCCACTGCATTCACCGAACTGCGTGAATTCGTTTTTGCGAAGGTCACCCAACGCACGGTGCGCAAGATTGCGCTGCAGGTCTTCGGACATCTGCATGCCCTGTCGCTGCGGTTTCATCTGGAGCGCCAGACCGGTGGCCTGACTCGGGACATTGAGCGAGGTACCCGGGGCGTGTCGAGCCTGGTGTCGTACACGCTCTACAGCATCCTGCCCACCGTGGTCGAAATCTCACTCGTGCTGGGCTATCTGGCGCTGAATTACGACCTCTGGTTTCTGGGAATTACAGCCGTCGCGCTGGTGGCCTACATTGCCTACACCATCAGCGTGACCGAATGGCGCACCGAGCACCGCCGCACCATGAACGAGCTCGATACCCGGGCCAATGTGCGTGCGATCGACTCCCTGCTTAACTACGAAACGGTCAAATATTTTGGTAACGAAGCCTGGGAGACCCGACGCTACGACGAGAGCATGCAGCGCTGGGAGCGTGCTGCCGTGCGCAGCCAGACCTCGCTCTCCCTGCTCAACCTGGGCCAGGCCGCGATCATTGCTGTGGCGGTCACGCTCATGGTCTGGCGGGCCACGGTGGGGGTGATCGAGGGCCGCATGACCCTGGGCGATCTGGTGCTGGTCAATGCCTTCATGATCCAGCTCTATATGCCGCTCAATTTTTTGGGCGTGCTCTACCGCGAAATCAAGCAGAGCCTGGCCGACATGGAGCGGCTCTTTGGTCTGCTCGATGCCCACCGCGAAGTGGATGACGCGCCCGGGGCCGGTGCCCTTCAACTCAAGGGCGCGCCTGAAATCCGTTTTGATGAGGTGCGATTTGCTTATCAGCCTGATCGCACCATTCTGCATGGCTTGAGCTTTACCGTGCCTGCCGGCAGCACCACAGCGGTGGTGGGGGCGAGCGGCGCAGGCAAGTCCACGCTGGCCCGGCTGCTGTTCAGGTTCTACGACGTGAGCGGTGGTGCCATCCGCTTTGATGAACAAGACATCCGCAGCGTGACCCAGGCGAGCCTGAGACAGGCGATTGGCATCGTCCCGCAGGACACCGTGCTCTTTAACGACAGCCTGCGCTACAACGTGGCTTATGGCCGGCCCGAGGCCACCCAGGCCGAGATTGAGGAGGCCGCACGGGCCGCGCAACTGCTGCCCTTCATCGAGCGTTTGCCACAAGGCTGGGAGACCTCGGTGGGCGAGCGCGGCCTCAAGCTCTCTGGCGGCGAAAAACAGCGCGTGGCGATTGCGCGCATGTTGCTCAAGAATCCGCCCGTGTTGCTGCTCGATGAGGCGACCTCGGCGCTCGACTCACGCAATGAGGCTGCGATTCAGGAGGCCTTGCGCGCAGCGAGTGCGCATCGCACGACTTTGGTGATTGCCCATCGGCTGTCGACCATCGTCGATGCCGATCAGATCATCGTGCTGGATCAGGGACGAATAGTGGAGCGGGGCACCCATGCCGCGCTGCTCGAGGCCAACGGGGCCTATGCCGCCATGTGGGCGCTGCAGGCGCGCGAGTCGGCTGAGTCGAGTGAGTCGACTGAGGAAGGCGACGCGCCGAATTGAGCGTTCGGCGGCCGCCCGCGCGAGTGGCCGTGAGGCGCTCAAGAAGATTTACGCGCCGCGCATCGTGAGCACACGACGGGCGCGCTCGACCACCGGCCGGTCGATCATCTTGCCCTCGAGCATCACTGCGCCCAGGCCCTCCTGAGCGGCAGCCGCGTCGGCATCGACCACCTTCTGGGCCCAGTCTCGCTCGGCTTGCGAGGGCGAAAAGCCCCGGTTGATGATGGGCACCTGCTTGGGATGGATGCAGACCGTTCCGGTAAAACCCATGGCCCGTGCCGCATGGACCGACGCGCCGAAGGCGGTTTCATCGTGAATCTCGGCCAGCCCACCGGGCACGCCCCAGGCCTGCAGGCCGAAGGCATGGGCGGCAGTCACCATCATGTTGGCAGGCCAGGCCATGGCGGCCAGGTTGGACGCGGTGCCCAGAGCGGCCGCATAGTCTTCGGGGCCGAACACCAGCGCGCACAGCGAGGGGTGACTGGCGATGTCTGTACAGGCCAGGATGGCGCGCGGTGATTCGATCAGGGCAGCAATCGGCCGCCCGCCCGGATGGCCAGCCTTGAGCAGGGCATCGATCCGCTCAACATCGGCCAGGCACTCGACCTTGGGCAGGATGAGTGCAGCGACCTTGGCCAGCGGCAAGGCCTGCACGTCGGCGGCAGTGTCAGGCTCGATTGCATTGACCCGCACCAGCACGGTGGCGCCGCGGGCATGCAGATCATTCACGGCCGCAGCGGCCATGGCACGGGCTTCGGCTTTGCGATCGCCCTGTACCGAGTCCTCCAGGTCGACGATGAGCGCATCGGCGCCCCGGTCGGTGGCCTTGGCGAGCAGGGCAGTGGAGGTGGCTGGCAAAAACAGCAGGGAGCGCAGGGGAGGCAGGGCAGTTGAGGGCATGGCGAAAGCGCGCAGGTGATGCGGCGTCAGAGGTGATCCGGGTTTGGGGGTGTTGCAGCGCGGTGCTGCACTGCGGTTTCAGCTCGAGAGATTGATCAGCGGCTCGCCCGCCAGCCAGTGCCCAAGATTGTCGAGAAAGAGCTGACGGTCGCGGGCCGGATTGCCCAGCGAGGCGGCCGCATTGTGCGGCGAGATCCAGACATTGGGCAGAGCCCAGAGCGGCGAACTCGGCGGCAGTGGCTCGGTGCTGAAGACATCCAGGTAGGCGCCCGCCAGACGACGATGCGCAAGGGCATCGGCCAGCGCAGCCTCATCGACCACCGGCCCCCGGCCGACATTGACCACCCGCGCATGGACGGGCAACAGCGCGATTCGCCGTGTATCCAGCAGACCGCGGGTGAGTTCGGACAAGGGGCAGGCCAGCACCAGCCAGTCACACTGGGGCAGCGCGGTATCGATCTCGGCATAGGTCAGTGTCTGATCCACGTCCGCACAGGCCTGAGCCTGTTGCCGCACACCGATCGTGCGCATGCCAAAGGCCCGCATCAGCCTGGCCACTTCGCGACCGATAGGCCCCAGCCCCACGATGACCGCGGTCTGTTCGCTGAGGTCGCGAGGCGAGGCGGCGCCCAGCACCGGCTGCCAGACCTTGCGTGTTTGCGCTTCGAGCCAGCCCGGAAAGCCTCGCGTCTGGGCCAGCACGGCGGCCATGACGGTGTGCGCGATCGGTACCGAGGTGACGCCCGAAGAGGTGGTGACCCGGATGCCCCGTGCCTGCGAGGACCGGTACTCAGGGAAGTCGGCACCGGCCGACATCACATGCAACCAGTTCAGTGCCGGCGCCGCATCGACCAGGGCGAAAAAGTCCTTCATGGCAGCAGGCTGCGCGCCGCTGCGTGCTGCGGCAAAGACATCACGCGAAAACCACGCGCCGGTGATCTCGCGCAGGCGATGGGGTTCAGCGTTCAGTTGCGTGGGCGTGAGGCAGTTCAGGGCAATGGCGCTCTTTTGCGCGACCTTTGCCATCAGCGCACCCGCGTCAGCTTGGGCCGCATCCGAAACAAGCAGGGTCGGGGTCATCAGCGGTCGAGGATCTGGCTGAGGAACTGACGTCCACGATCGCTCTTGGGATTGCCGAAGAAGCCCTCGGGCGTGTCCTGCTCGACGATCTCGCCATGGTCCATAAAGATCACCCGATCGGCCACCGCGCGCGCAAAGCCCATCTCATGGGTCACGCAGATCATGGTCATGCCTTCGCGAGCCAGATCAATCATGGTGTCGAGCACCTCCTTGACCATTTCGGGGTCCAGCGCCGAGGTGGGCTCGTCAAACAGCATGATGGATGGACTCATGCACAGCGCGCGCGCAATCGCCACCCGCTGCTGCTGGCCGCCGGAAAGCTGCCCGGGATACTTGGGCGCCTGCTCGCGGATGTGCACCCGATCAAGCAGCTCAAGCGCGCGGGCCTCGGCCTGCGCGCGGGGCATCTTGCGTACCCAGATCGGTGCCAGCGTGCAGTTGTCGAGCACGGTCAGATGCGGAAACAGATTGAACTGCTGAAACACCATGCCCACGTCGGCGCGGATGGCATCAATGTGCTTGAGGTCGTCATCAAGCTCGGTGCCGTTGACGACAATACGCCCCTTCTGGTGCTGCTCCAGGCGGTTGATGCAGCGGATCAGCGTGGATTTGCCAGAGCCGGATGGCCCGCACACCACGATCTTCTCGCCACGTGCGACCGTGAGATCGATGTTCTTGAGCACATGGAAATCGCCGTACCACTTGTTCAGGCCGGAGATCTCAATGGCGGGGCCGCTGGGGGCGGCACCGGCGGCAGTCGAAGGCAGGGGGGCGCTAGCAGACATGGGGGCTTCCTTGGGTCGGCCGATCAGCGGCGCGTGCCACGCGCGAGTTCACGTTCGAGCCACTGGCTGTACTTGGACATCGCGTAGCAAAAAATCCAGTAGATGAGGATCGAAAACAGAAAGGCCTCGATGAAGTATTTCTTCCAGGCAAAGTCGGTCTCGACCGATTTCTTGACCGCATAGGCGAAGTCGTAGATCGCGATGATGACCACCAGCGAGGTGTCCTTGAACAGCGAGATGAAGCTGTTGACCACCGGCGGAATCGAGATGCGCAGGGCCTGCGGCAGGATGATCAGCCCCATGGTCTTCCAGTAGGGCAGGCCGAGCGCCTCGGCGGCTTCGTACTGGCCCTTGGGCACGGCCTGCAAGCCGCCGCGTACCGCCTCGGCCAAATAGGCTGCCACGAACAGAATGATTGCCACCTGTGCCCGCAGCAACTGGTCGATGCGAAAGCCCTCGGGCATGAAGAGCGCGAACATCACGCTGGCCATGAAGAGCACGGTGATCAGCGGCACGCCGCGCACCACCTCGATGTAAATCACGCAGAAGGACCGGATGATGGGCAGCGTGCTGCGTCGGCCCAGGGCCAGCACAATGCCCAGCGGGAACGCAAAGCCAATGCCGAAGATCGAAAGAATGAGGGTGACCGGCAGACCGCCCCATTGCTCGGTGCGTACTGGCAACAGACCCGCACCGCCGGCCATCAGCCAGTAGGACACGCTAATGCCCACCACCCACGGCAGCACCAGCATGGGCCGCCAGAAGCGCCGCAGACCCGAGATCACCAGCAAGGCGCACAGCAGCACGATCACAAGCGCCGGCCGCCACTGCTCTTCGAAGGGATAGACCCCGAACATCATGAAGCGGAACTTGTTCCAGACCACCGCCCAGCAGGCACCCTGACCCCGCACGGCATCGCAGGCGGCCACCGGCTGCAGGCCCCAGACGGCATCGATGAAGAGCCACTGCACTGCGGGCGGCACAATCCAGGCCAGCAATGCGAGCAGCAGGACCGTGACCGCCGAATTGGCGGGCGTCGAGAACAGATGGGTTTTGAGCCAGGTGCCCATGTCAGCGCTCCACCAGCCGCATACGGTGGTTGTACCAGTTCATGAACATCGAGATGGCCAGACTGATCGACAGATACACCGCCATCAGGATGGCGATGGCCTCAATGGCCTGGCCGGTCTGGTTCATGGTGGTGTTGGCCACGGCCACCAGATCGGGGTAGCCGATGGCCACGGCCAGCGACGAGTTCTTGGTGAGGTTCAGGTACTGGCTGGTCATGGGCGGAATGATCACGCGCAGGGCCTGGGGCAGGGTGATCAGCCGCAGGCGCTGGCCAGGCGACAGGCCCAGGGCCATGGCGGCTTCGCCCTGACCGCGGTCCACCGCCAGAATGCCGGCGCGCACCACCTCGGCCACGAAAGCCGCCGTGTAGGTCGACAGTCCGATCAGCAGGGCCGTGAACTCGGGCGACAGCACCTTGCCGCCCATAAAGTCAAAGCCTGAGAGTTCCGGCACATCGATCTGTGTGGGCGCGCCCATAACGGCCCACACGACCAGAGGCAGGCCCAGGATCAGGGCCAGCGCGGGCAGGCCCACCGGGGGCTGCGCGCCGGTCAGACGCTGCACCCGGCGCGCACGTGCTCGCCAGGCCAGGGCTAGCGCAATGCCTGCAAGCAGCGCCCAGCCGACGGCACGCCAGGCGGGGTGTTCGGCCGGCCACGCGAAGCGAAAACCGCGCTGACTGATGAAGGCAAAGTCGCCGATCCGGATGGCCTCGGCCACCGGCGGAAGCAATTCGGTAAAGAGCCCGTACCAGACAAATAACTGGAGCAGCAGCGGCACATTGCGCATCACCTCAACATAGATCGAGGCCAGGCGGGCCAGCAGCCAATTGGACGAGAGCCGTGCAATGCCCAGCAGGGTGCCAAGCACAGTGGCGATCACGATGCCCAGGAAGGCCACCAGCAAGGTATTGAGCAGGCCCACCATGAAGGCGCGGCCATAGTTGTGGCTGGCATCAAACTCGATCTGCTTTTCGGCAAGCTCGAAGCCTGCTTCGCGACCGAGGAACTCGAAACCCACCCGGATCTGCCGGGTTTCTAGATTGTACAGGGTATTGGAGACCAGTACCCAGCCAGTGAGGATGACCGCGGCCAGCAGGAGCGCCTGATAGACCAGGTTGCGGGTGCGTTCGTTACGCAGCATCAGTGGCTCTCGGATCCGAGGGTAATCAAGGACTGGGGGTTTTGAGCGCGATCGCCTCGCAGGTCTTTCAAGATCCGCGCTGGTCTGGCTTGGCCAGACCAGCGCGTGCTCTGCGAGGGTTCAGCGACTCAGAGGTCGATCAGCGCAGGGGCGGGGCGTACATCAGGCCGCCGTCTTTCCACTGCGCGTTCTGGCCACGCTCGATGCCCAGGGGGCCGATGTTGCGGGTGTACATCTCGCCGTAGTTGCCCACGGCCTTGATGGCGCGCACGAGCCAGTCCGGATCCAGGCCCATGCCCTTGCCCAGGTCGCCCGAGGTGCCCACGATGCGCTGCACCACCGGGTCCTTGCTCTCGGCCTTCAGGCGGTCCACATTGGCCGCAGTCACGCCATATTCCTCGGCTTCGATCAGGCCGAAGAGGGTCCAGCGCACGGTGTTGAAGAAGTCCCAGTCGCCACGACGAACCATGGGTCCGAGCGGCTCCTTGGAAATCGCATCGGGCAGGATCACGTAGTCGTCAGGATTCGGAGCCTTGCGGCGGGTGGCAGCCAGACCAGAGATGTCGGTGGTGTAGACATCGCAGCGGCCAGCGAAAAAGGCCTGCTCAACCTGATTCAGCTCGGCGATCACCACCGGCTTGAAGGTCATCTTCTTGCTGCGGAAGTAATCGGACAGATTGAGCTCGGTGGTGGTGCCGGGCTGCACGCAGATCGTGGCGCCGTTGAGCTGCGCGGCGCGGCTGATCTTGGCCGACTTCTTCACCATGAAGCCCTGGCCGTCATAGAACAGGGTGCCTGCAAACGTGGAGCCCATGGTCGCGTCGCGCGAGGAGGTCCAGGTGGTGTTGCGTGCCAGCATGTCGACTTCACCCGACTGCAGGGTGGTGAAGCGGTTCTGGGCGTTGGTCGGCACATACTCGACCTTGTTGGGGTCGCGCAGCAGGACCGCAGCCACGGCGCGGCAGAAGTCGGCGTCCAGGCCGCTCCATTTGCCCTGGGCATCGGGGGCCGAAAAGCCGAGCAGGCCGGTGTTCACGCCGCAGCGCAGAACGCCTTTTTGCTTGATGGCATCGACGGTGGGACCGGCTGAAGCGCTCAGGGGCGCCAGCGCAGGAAGAACGAAGGCCGAAGCGATCGCCAGTTTCTTGATCCAGCTGGGTGTCATGGGGGATTTCCGCGATGGGGTTGATTGGCCGCTGTGCCGTGTCGGAAACAGCGGAGCGGAGCGAGTCTACGGCGAATTCGGCGGGCGGCACAACAAAGCCGGCTGCTACCATCCGGGCATGAATGCCACCGACACGACCGCCACCCTGATCACCGACCCGCAGCCGCCCCGGCCTGCCGCCAGCCTGGTGCTGGTGCGCGACGGCGCACAGGGCCTTGAAGTTCTCATGATGCAGCGCCCCGCTGAAGACCGCGTGCTCGCGGGCGCCCATGTCTTTCCTGGCGGCAAGGTCGATGCTGAAGATGCGCACGACGATGCGGTCGCCCGCATCGATGCCAGCGAAGACCTGCTGCATGCCCGCATGGGCGAGCCCGAGCTCACGCCGCGCGAGGCAGCTGCCCTGCATGTGGCGGCCATTCGGGAGGCCTTTGAAGAGGCCGGCGTGTTGCTGGCCGATCAGGTGAGCGCCGCCCAGGCCGCCCAGGCCCGGGCCATGCGCCGCGACGGCAAGGGCTTCTCTGAAGTCATGCACACGCTCGGTCTGCGGTTGGATACCGACCTGATGCGGCCCTGGTCACGCTGGATCACGCCGCGCATGTCCTCGAACATGAAAAAGCGCTTCGACACCCGATTCTTTCTGGCCTGCCTGCCGCAGGATCAGGAGGTCGAGCACGATACCCGCGAGACGGTGGGTGCGCTCTGGATCCTGCCCCGGGCTGCGCTTGTGCGCTACTGGGAGGGGGGTATCGACATGGCTGCGCCCCAGGTCATGACCCTGGCGCATCTGTCCCGGTTTGCCAGTAGCGCTCAGGCACTGGCGTCGATGGAGGGCCGCACTCCCCCCACCATCCGGCCTGAGCCGATCGAGGTTCCCGGCGTGGGCCGGGCGGTCTGCTATCCCGGCGATCCCGGTCATCCCGAGCCCGGCCCGCTGATGCCGGGGCCGACCCGCATGCATATCGTGGCCGGCCGCTTCAAGCCGCCGGGCGGATTCGACGACTGGTTCGCCTGATTCCCAGTACAGCGCCGCCCGATCCAACTGGCGCGCTTGACTTCAATTCCAGGAGCATCCTGATGAGCAAGCACCGAATCGCCGTGCTGCCCGGTGACGGCATCGGCAAGGAAGTCGTTCCCGAAGGTCTGCGTGTGCTCGATGCCGCCGCCCGCACCTTTGGCATCGACCTCGTCTTTGATCACTTCGATTTTGCAAGCTGCGAGCATTACGCGCGCCACGGCAAGATGATGCCGGACGACTGGAAGGACCAGATCGGCGGCCATGACGCGATCTTCTTTGGCGCCGTGGGCTGGCCCGATA
>JBEELY010000240.1:0-6134 GCA_041167925.1 Pseudomonadota bacterium
GTACAGGCAAGGCCCGCGCTGAGATCCGTCATTTTCTACGTACGGCCGAGCATGACGAATCCGCCGAGCTAGGCCGCAAACTGCTTGATCAGGCGCTGGCCGGATTGTCCATCGAGCGGTCCGCTGTACCGTCGCAGGTCCTCGACAAAGTGGCACGTGACATGGGTGCCCGCGATCTCGACGATCTGCATGTCGACCTTGGGCTCGGTTTGCAACTGGCTCCAGTGGTGGCTCGAACCCTGTCCCTGGAGCTGAGCGGAAAACCCTCTCTTGCCGCACTTGCCGCAAGGCCGGTGCCTCTTGTCATCCATGGCGCAGAAGGTAGCGCGGTACAGTGCTCGGGCTGCTGCCATGCCCTGCCCGGCGATGAAATCATCGGGCATATGCGTGGAGGCCATGGCCTTCAGGTGCACCGTGCCGATTGCGAACAGGCCGCGCGCCAGCGCACCAAGGACGCAGAGCGTTGGATCGAACTTGAGTGGTCGGAGGAGGTGCAAGGTCTGTTCCGTACCCTCATCGAGGTACAGGTGCAGGACAAACCCGGCGCCCTGGCCAGGGTCGCCGCCGAAATTGCCGCAAGCGAGGCCAACATCGTCAACGTCGCCATGGATGAAGATGCCGACCGCCTTGCGGTGCTGAGATTCACCGTCCAGCTCAGCAGCCGGCACCATCTGGCTCGCGTCTTCAGGCAGGTACGCAAGCTCGCTGAGGTCACGCGTATTTCGAGACTCTGAATCTCAAAGCGCAGGGCCTCGAAGCGCGCGGACTTAAGGTTCTGAGGCGGTTTCGTAGCGTACCGAAAGCACTTCAAGCGCAAGCGGCCCTGAAGGCGTATTCAAAAAGACAGTATCGCCCTCGCGGGCCTTGATGAGGGCCCGGGCAACCGGCGAGATCCAGCTGATCAGGCCCTTGAGCGGGTCGACCTCGTCAATACCAACAATTCGAACCGTGCGCTCGACGCCATCCGATTGAAGGTAGCTGACCGTCGCCCCAAAGAAAATCTGATCGTTCCCGAGCTGATTTAGCGGGTCTACAACCTCAGCTTTGTCTAGCCGGCGGGTCAGGAAACGGATTCGGCGATCGATCTCGCGAAGACGCTTCTTGCCGTACAGGTAATCGCCATTTTCAGAGCGATCGCCATTGGACGCAGCCCAGGACACCACCTTCACCACCTCCGGGCGGTCCACGTCCAGCAGGTGGAGCAACTCGGTCTTCAGGCGGGCATGCCCCTGAGGCGTGATGTAGTTGCGCTCGCCGCTGACATTGGGCTGAGAATCGACGAGATCATCATCCTCGCCGTCGCTCTCGCGGACGAAGGCCTTGTTCATGACGCCTGCTTATCGAGAACGGCGGGCGTCCTGGCCGTCTGGGGTATCTGGCGTTTGGGTGGCCCGCCGGGCAGCAGACGGGCCATTGTCCTGCGACAGGCAATGGTCTGTTCCTTGCGACCGCCGATCGTGTCGGAGACCGCCAGCGATCCCAGAGCGCGATACTGCCAGCATGAGCGCACCCTTCCTGATTTCATCCGCGCCCCGCCGCCATTGTCCTGAGCCCGCAACGGATGCATCTGATATGGACACGGAAACGGACATAGACCTGCTCCGGGTCGATGCCACCGAGTGGGCTCTGCTGCAATATGCCTGGCTCCCCCAGAACACCAAGGCATTCGGGCCCTCCAAACGGGCCGAACTGATCGATGTTCTTGAAGCGGGACTGGCTGAGATCGAGGCCTGCCTGCCTTGCCTACCCCAGCCGCGCAGACAGATGTAAGTGCCACAGTCGACGCTTCAACGACCCGCAATGGCCATCTGACCGATCAATACCGATCCACAGCGTACCGCGCCTCGTTTGACCTCATCGGTACCGACCGCCGCCAGATCGCCAAACATGTCCTTAAGATTTCCGGCGATGGTGATCTCTTCGACCGGATACTGGATGATGCCGCGCTCCACCCAGTAACCACTTGCACCGCGTGAATAGTCCCCTGTGACGGTATTCACACCCTGGCCCAGCAGCTCGGTCACAAACAAGCCGGTGCCCAACTTTTTGAGCATCGCTTTCAGGTTGTCAGAAGGACGCGTCTCTCGGCTCAAGAGTCTGAGGCCATGGGCGCCACCGGCATTACCGGTGGTCTTCATGCCAAGCTTACGGGCTGAATAGCTCGACAGGAACCAGCCTTCGAGCACGCCGCCCCGTACAACGGTTCGGGCACGCGTGGCCACGCCTTCGTCATCGAAGGGCGTACTGCCCAATGCACCGAGTTCGTGGGGCTCTTCCACAATATCCACGTGTGGCGAGAACACCTGCTTGCCCAGCGCATCGAGCAGAAAACTGGCCCGTCGGTAAAGCGCGCCTCCACTGGCGGCACCGACAAAGCTGCCGAGCAGGCCACACGCCAGAGGGGCTTCAAACAAAACGGGCGTCTTGCGGGAGGTGAGCGGCGCTGCGCCCAGACGCGACAGTGCGCGCTGGGCCGCATAGCGCCCCACGGCCTCGGGGCGCGCCAGTTCCTTGTGGCTGCGGGCTGCGGAATACCAGTCATCGCGCTGCATGCTGCGACCTTTGCGGGCGATTGGCGCGCATGAGATGTAGTGCCGGCTGTAGGGGAATCCGGCCATGAAGCCCAGGCTGTTGGCCGACACGAAATGGCCGTGACTGGCGGATACCCCGGCCCCTTCGGAGTTGCGAATGGCGGGGTCGACATCAAAGGCCGCAGCCTCCATGCGTCGTGCGATCTGCACCGCCTCATCCGTCTCGATCGCCCAAGGATGAAAGAGATCCAGGTCAAGGCGACCTGAATACAGCGCATCGGAATCCGGAAGGCCGGCAAAGGGGTCCTCCCCGGTGAAACGGGCGATTTCCCAGGCGGCACGGACCGTCTGAGCGATAGCGGCGGCCGAAAAATCGCTGGTGCTGGCATGGCCCCGGCACGCCCCAAGATGCACCGTGACGCCCAGACCCTTGTCGCGGGTCTGTTCGATGGTCTCGATGCCCCCTTTTCGGACATTCACTGAAAGGCCCGAGCTTTCGCTCACATCGACTGCAGCAGCGCTCGCACCGAGTGCCTTGGCCTGATGGAGCACGTCTTGGGCGATGTCCTCGAACTGGGCACGCGAATGATCAAACATGAATGGAGGGCCTCGAAACGAATCGTCCTATCATAGCAACCACATGAACCGCCCCGTTTCTTCCCCATCGAACCCGTCGGCTGCCGATCAGGACGCCGATGACACGTCGCCGAGCAAGTCCCAGCGCAAGCGGGACATGCATGCCCTGCAGACCCTGGGTGAACGTCTGGTCGAACTTCCGGCAAGCCGGTTGGCCGCGCTGGAGTTGCCCGAAGATCTACGTGATGCCATTGCACTCGCACGGCGTATCACGGCCCATGAAGGTCGCAGGCGACAATTGCAATATGTCGGAAAGCTCATGCGCCGGATTGATCCCGCGGGCATCGAAGCTGCTCTCGGCCAGGATGACGATCGTCATCGGGCCGAAACCGCCGTCATGCATGCGGCCGAGCAATGGCGTGATGCACTGATTGCAGAACCCAAGCGGCTGAACGAGTTCGTCACGCGCTACCCGCAAGGCCTCGGAAGAACGCTTCACCCCTTGCTGCGCGCAGCCTGCACGGAGCACGGCAAAGGGCAACGTGGCCGGCACTACCGGGAGTTGTATCGCGAACTGCGGCAGATCCTTCTTGACCACAGCGGCCTCGGCACTTCAAACGCAAGCGGCGGCTCCAGCGCGCCCGGATCCGAATCCTCCCCCGTTCTGCCCACTGGCCAGCCCTACTGAACTTTCAAGCCCGTTCAAGCCTTTTCAAGACAATGACTGAAGTCTCCCTGCCCAGACTCGCCTGCCCTGACCATCCCCTGCGCGTTGGCCTGGTATCAGTCTCCGACCGTGCGTCCAGCGGCGTCTATGAAGACGCCGGCATCCCCGCCCTGCGAGAGTGGCTGGGCCAGGCATTGGCGACCGCCTGGGTCTGCGAAACCAGGCTCGTCCCGGATGAACAGGGCCTCATCGAAGCCGCCTTATGTGAACTCGTGGATGCATGCGGCTGCCACCTCGTTCTGACCACCGGAGGAACCGGCCCGGCCTTGCGGGATGTGACCCCCGAGGCCACCCGCGCCGTGGCGCACCGTGAGATGCCAGGATTTGGCGAGCAGATGCGACAGATCAGCCTGAACTTCGTACCGACGGCCATCCTGTCGCGACAACTGGCCGTGATTCGGGCCGGAGCATTGATCATCAATCTGCCGGGGCAGCCTAAGTCGATCCGGGAAACCCTCGAAGGTCTCAAGGATCAACAGGGGCGTGCTGTCGTACATGGCATCTTTTCGGCTGTGCCCTACTGCCTGGATCTGATCGGTGCGCCCTACATCGAAACGCACGAATCGGTCTGCAAGGCCTTTCGCCCCAAATCGGCCCCTCAGCCGGCGCGCAACTGAGTCAGAGTCGCTTGCACTCGGTCACCCCGCCCACATTACGGACCGAGGTCAGCGTCTTTGAGAGCTGCGCGGCCCCGGTCACCTCCACCGTGAACTGCATCTGCGCCATGCCATCGCGGCTCAGGGTACGCACCGCGGTCACGTTGATCCGGTCTCGCGCGAAGACCTCGGTAATGTCCCGCAGCAGCCCCTGCCGATCTCGGGCGCGTACAAGCACATCCGCCGGATAGGTCGCAGGCGCACTTCCCCAGTCGGCCTGCAGCATCCGTTCCGGAGCCCTGCGCAACATCTCGGCAAGCGAACGACATCCTTGTCGATGAACTGACACCCCTCGGCCCCGGGTCACGAAGCCCACGATGGCATCCGGAGGTATGGGACGGCAGCAGCGCGCAAGCTGAGTCATCAGGAAATCCACGCCCACGACAAGCACACCGTGCCCGCCATCGCCGGCAGCCCGACCTGCCCGGACAATCCGGTTGAGTGCCTCGGCATCGGCCGCCTGCCCACGCTCTGCCTCGGCCAGCCTTGCGCTTTCTGTGGCGCTTCGCCCGGCATCCGCAGCCGACCTGCCTGCTTCGGTAGGCAGACGCACCGCCTCTTCCAGCGCCCTCGGCCCGACCTCTTCACGGGCCACCGCAAGAAAAAGCTCCAGCGGCGATGACAGACGCAGGCGACGTGCGAGCTCATCCAGACTGAGCGCGGTGCGCCCCTCGCGCTGGAGCACCCGCTCGACCCGACCTCGGCCTTCCTCGGCGTCGCGCTCGGTATCCTGCGCATTGAACCACTGCCGCACCTTGGAGCGCGCCCGTGTGCTGCGCAGGAAACCCAACTGTGGATTGAGCCAGTCGCGTGACGGCCCCTCGGGTTTGCTGCCCTGACGGGCCACCATAATCTCTACCGTCTGACCTGTCCGCAGAGCGGTATTGAGCGGCACCATCTGGCCGTCGACCCTGGCCCCACGGCATCGATGGCCCAGACCGCTGTGCACCCGATAGGCAAAGTCGATCGGCGTTGCGCCCTGAGGCAACTCCACCACCCTCCCCTCGGGCGTCAGGGCATAAATCAGGGCATCCGGCCCCTCGCCCGTGGTGGAGAGCCGTCCGCCGAGCGTGGCGCCCACCTCCTGCTGCCACATCAGCAACTGGCGCATCCACTGCACGGTTGTAGTGCCCTGTGGGGCCTCGGTCATCCGCCCTGCGGACGCACCTGCGAGCCCGGTGGAGGTTTCCTTGTAGCGCCAGTGCGAGGCCACACCAAATTCGGCATGCTGATGCATCTGGCGGGTGCGAATCTGGATCTCGAAGGGTCGGCCGTCTTCGCCAGTGACCACGGTGTGCAAAGACTGATAGCCGTTGGGCTTAGGCCGCGCGATGTAATCGTCAAACTCGCGCTCCAGCGGGGGCCACATGGCATGAACCACGCCAAGTACGGCATAGCAGTCCTTCACCTCATCGACCAGCACCCTGAAGGCCCGTAGATCCTGAAGCCCACTGACCTCCAGGCTTTTGGTGCGCATCTTGTTGTGAATGCTGTAGAGGTGCTTCGGACGGCCGGTGACTTCGCCACTGATCCCATGAGTGCGCAAGGCCTGCCTAAGCCTTGCGGCAGCCTCGAAAACAAACTGCTCTCGCTCGGCGCGCCTCTCCTCCAGGGCACGGGCAATCGCCTTGTACTGCTCGGGCT
>JBEELY010000318.1:0-2717 GCA_041167925.1 Pseudomonadota bacterium
CTCCTGTGCAAGATTTCTCAATGTTGCCACGCTTTCTATGCCCTTCGTCTTAGCGCGCAGCCCTTGGCCGCATTGACACCTTCCAGGGCACGGTAAGACTATGGATAACCTACACCAAGGAACAATCGAAGCAGGGAGACAGCCCCATGACGCCCCACCGTATCCTGATCATCGATGACCATCCCCTGATGCGCGGCGCTTATGCCCACCAACTCGAACGCATGCTGCCTGGAGTGCGTATCGAACAGGCCGGACGGCTCGATGAAGCCCTGGCGCTGCTCGACCGGATCGGACCTTGTCCTCTCATCATTCTGGATCTGGGTCTGCCCGATGCGGTGGGTACGCAGGGCCTGGCCGCCCTTCGGGCACGCACACCCAACCAGAGGGTGCTCGTCGCCTCGGCCCAATCCGATCGGGAGCTCATCGACCGCTGCCTGCGACTGGGTGCGCAAGGTTTTCTGCCCAAGACCGGCACAGGCTCTCACCTCGAGCAGGCCGTTCAGCGCATCCTGTCCGATCGCATCTATCTGCCACCCGACTTTCAGGACCTCGCGTCTGCGCTCACGCCCTTGCCTGCCCATGCGCCCCAAGCGCCCCATGCGCCGGCATCATTGCGCGCCCTGCGTGAGCTCGGTCTCACTCAACGCCAGGCCGATGTGCTGCGCCTGGTCGTCAGAGGGCTGCCCAACAAAACCATCGGTCGCCACCTTGCCCTGGCAGAAGGCACGGTCAAGGTCCATGTCAGCGCAGTACTCAAGGCTCTCGGCGCACGCAACCGCACTCAGGCCGTGCTGGCCGTCAATCGTCTGGGCGTCTTTGCAGGCGACTGACCGTAGGCCTGAGACTTCAGGTCTCAGGGCCGTCGTATCGCATCGCAAGCCAGGGGTTTTAGGAGGTTTCAGGCCCGAGGTTTCGGTCTCGAGCCTGCCAGCCTCAAACGCTCACGGGCGACTCACCAATCACCAGATCAAATAGGGCATCGGGCGAACCGGCCAGAGCAATGCCGCCCAGCTGTCCGTTCCAGTACTGCTCATCGCCCCAGCGCTCTCGCCAGGTCC
Source organism: Pseudomonadota bacterium (assembly GCA_041167925.1). Lineage (GTDB taxonomy): Bacteria > Pseudomonadota > Gammaproteobacteria > Burkholderiales > Burkholderiaceae_E > UBA4615. The sequence goes on from JBEELY010000318.1 coordinate 1,059, forward strand.
AGAGCAGCCGGGTAGCCCGAAACAGCGCGTACTCGGTAGTGAAACCGATCGCACCATGCGCCTGATGCGTGATCGCGGCCACCTTGCCTGCCGCATCGGCCGACCGTGCTTTGGCCATCATGGCGCTCGGCCAGCAGCCTGTCGCAGCCAGATCGGACGCCGCCCAGTCGGTAGCAGCGCGCGAAGCGGCAATCTCTTCGGCAGCCAGGGCGAGCGCATGCTGCACAGCCTGAAACTGGGAAATGGGTTTGCCGAACTGCACCCGGGTGCCGGTGTAGGACAGGGTGAGATCAAAAGCCTGGCGCATCGCACCCGTGAGCACCGCGGCGCCCACCACGGCCAGTTCGGTACGCACACGGCCCGCATCATCCCAGCGCAGGTCTCGACTGCTGCCGTCGGCTCCGAGCCAGCGCCCCAGGGCCTGATCGCCCCAGACATCGAGCTCAAGCCGAGCGATGTCCTTGGGTAAGGCTGCCGAATCGACCGGATCCGGTGCGCCCGAGGGGCCTTTCACCTGAAGAACGATGGGGACCGATTCACCCGGGTCCACTGCGACCAAAGCAAGCAGGCGGTGAGCGATCAGGGTATCGGCCAGCGGAAGGTCCGCACCCGACCGGGCCCAGGCCTGCAGGACCTGAACCGCCTCGGGCCAGGCCGCTTCGCCCGCACCGCCTTCGGATTCGGGTCGAAGCAAACGGGGCACACCCGATTCAGCCACGGTCTGCCACAGCTTGCGGTCAAAGCCATCTGTCGCGGGCTTGCAATCTTCGAGCATGCGCTCGAGCGCCTGCGCAATCATGCTGCTGGTGTTCTCGCTCATCGCAGTCCGAGCCCCCTTGCAATCATGCCGCGAAGCACTTCGGGCGTGCCTCCGCGCAATGTGTATGACGTGGCATCGATGATGGTGTCGGCAAGCAGATCCTGGTATGGCCGACTCGACTCTGCTCCAGGATGCTCCAGCGCAATCGTGCGCAGCCGCTCGGGAATCTCCCGCTCCAGGGCATTGCCCAAGTCCTTCATGAGCGCCGCTTCGGTCACCGGATCCTTGCCTTCGTCAAGCTTGGCCGCCACCGAAATGGCCATCCGTCTGAGCGCAGCGAGATGGGCGATGGAGCGCCCGAGTTCGGCGCGCGATACAGCATCGTTGCAGGGCCGTGCGCGGATCAGCTCGGTCAGCAAAGGGAATACGCTCAGAAAGCGTTCCGGCCCGCTGCGCTCAAAAGCCAGCTCGCCCACCACCAAACGCCAGCCATCACCCACCTCGCCCAGCACATGCGTGTCCGGCACGAAGACATCATCAAAGGTGATCTCGGAAAAATCCTCCCGGCCGCTGATGTTGCGGATGGGGCGACGCGTGACGCCTTCAGCCTTGAGATTGATCGCAAATTGGGTCAGGCCCGCATGCCGCTTGGAGGACTCGGGCGGGTCGGTGCGAAACAGGCCGATCATGTAATCGGCCAGATGCCCGCCGGTCGTCCAGATCTTTCGGCCATTGATGCGCCAACCGCCATCGACCCGCGTGCCGCGCGAACGCACACTAGCCAGATCGGAGCCGGAGTCGGGCTCGCTCATGCCGATGGCGCAGGTGGTTTCTCCGCGCACGATGCCGGGCAACACCTCGGCCTGGAGGGCCTTGCTGCCATGACGAAGAATCTGCGG
>JBEELY010000328.1:0-2540 GCA_041167925.1 Pseudomonadota bacterium
CGCTGACGAACGATGATGGAACCCGCGGGAATGGTCTCGCTACCGTAGGCCTTGACGCCCAGTCGTTTCGACTCGGAATCGCGACCGTTGCGGGTTGAGCCGCCGCCTCTTTTCTGTGCCATGGTGTTGTGATCCTGTAGGGAAGACGCCCAGGAAGGACGTTCAGGCCGCTGCCGGGGCCGCCGAATCGGTGCCCAGCGCCGAGGAGATCCCGGCAATCATGAGCTCGGTGTAGTGCTGGCGATGGCCCTGGCGCTTCTGGTAATGCTTACGGCGGCGCATTTTGAAGATGCGGACCTTGTCTGCACGGCCATGCGACACCACCGTAGCGGATACGGATGCGCCTGCCACCAGCGGTGCGCCAATGGCGACCTGGTCGCCGCTGCCAACCGCCAGAACATGGTCGATGACCACCTGCGAACCGACCTCGGCTGCAAGCAGCTCGACTCTAAGCTTATCGCCGGCTGACACTTTGTATTGCTTGCCGCCCGTCTTGATGACCGCGTACATGGGCTACCCCAAAATTGATCGACAAAAATCAGTGAAACCTGAAGAACCCAAGATTCTATAAAGACAGCCCACGAAGGTCAAGTCGGTTCAGCAGCCGATATACTTCTGCCCGTTAACGAGCTCACTCTCTTGGGTACCCCTGACCTTCCCCTGCCGCTGCGGTCCGACCTCACCGCACTCGACCAGCTCATCCGGACTCGGCTGCGCTCCGAGATCGCGCTCGTCAATACCGTGAGCGAGTACATCATCGCCTCGGGCGGCAAGCGTCTGCGGCCGGTATTGCTGATGCTTGTGTCACGCGCGCTCGATACCGACAAGCGCTGCGATGACCCGCGCAGCTGGCATGTCCAGCTGGCTGCCGTGGTGGAATTCATTCATACCGCCACTCTGCTTCACGATGACGTGGTCGACGAGTCGGCGCTGCGCCGCGGGCGCCAGACGGCCAACGCCGCCTTTGGCAATGCAGCCTCAGTCCTGGTGGGCGATTTTCTGTACTCGCGCGCCTTCCAGATGATGGTGGAAGTCAATCGCATGCGGGTCATGCAGGTCCTGAGCGACGCCACCAACATCATCGCCGAGGGCGAGGTGCTGCAGCTCATGAACTGCAACGACCCCGATGTGGATGAGGCCCGCTACCTGCAGGTGATCCGGTACAAGACCGCGCGCCTGTTCGAGGCCTCTGCCCGACTTGGCGCCATCCTGAATGACGCCCCGCCCGAGCTCGAAGAGGCGGCGGCTGAATATGGCCGGCGAATCGGCACCGCATTTCAGCTGGTCGACGACATCCTCGATTACGAGGGCAATCCGACCGATATCGGCAAGAACGTGGGCGATGATCTGCGTGAAGGCAAACCCACCCTGCCCCTCATCCACCTGATGCAGCACGGCAGCGAACTCGAACGCAGCCTCGTACGACAGGCCATCGAACAGGGCGAAACCCAGGAATTCGACCGCATCCTTCGGGCTGTGCAGCAGTCAGGTGCGCTTGAGTATGCGCGGGACCGCGCCGCCGACGAGACCCGCGCAGCCCAGGCCGCGCTCGATCACTTTCCGGCATCGGCGTTCAAGGACACCCTGGCGCAGATCGCTGCGAGCGCGCTGACCCGGGATCGCTGAGCGGCAGCACACGCCAGGTTGGCCCGATGTTGCTGCGGTTGAGTTCAACTCACTTCAGAGCGATGTCTGCTAAACTCTGCGGCTTTCCGGCCGGGGCGGTTTTGTCGCGCGGCGCCGGAGTCGGGGTGTAGCTTAGCCTGGTAGAGCGCTACGTTCGGGACGTAGAGGCCGGAGGTTCGAATCCTCTCACCCCGACCAGACCTTTCCGAGTACAAATGTCCTGAGTACAGACGGCCGCAGCAATGCGGCTTTTTTGTTTCTCGTTGGGCGTCTGGCATGAGCGCCGTTGAAAAACCCGGCGGCCATGCGACAAAGTTCACGGCTTCACAGGCAGCCTCGCAGTAAACTCGGTGCTCAAACCGCAAAGTACAAGGATGCGATGATGAAACGACCTTTGCGGACCGCCGCACTCCTACTGACCCTTGCCCAGTCTTACGGGGTCGCACATGCCGGCCTCATCATTCAACCCACGCAGGTGCAGGCCAATGCACCCCGCGGATGGGGGGCCCTCGACGACATCATCAATGGCGAGGGTCTGGAATCGGCCCTCGGGACGAACGATCCTGTTCCGACTGGCTTTCCGATTCACGCGAATGCCTTTACGGGTCAGTGGGAAACCGTCACCGGCGTGACCCCGGGGGACGTGGAACTGGTGTTCGATCTTGGTGCGACTTACACGGTCGGCGGGCTGCACGTCTGGACCGGCAACGAGTTTACGAATTATCGAGGCGTGAAGGACTTCAAGGTTTCTTTCTCGACCACGTCCGACACTACCGGATTTGGCAGTGCGCAGGCGTTTCAACTGGCCGACCCACAAAGCTCAGAGTCGTACCGCGGCGAGTCATTTTTTCTGAGCGCAGGTGAGCTCGCCCGTTGGGTCAAGTTTGACGTCGATTCAAACTTCAATGGCGGCA
>JBEELY010000091.1:0-2711 GCA_041167925.1 Pseudomonadota bacterium
CAGCCTGCGGTTCCGGCTCCCACGATCACCACATCAAAAATACCGATCTCGGGCTGTTGCGTATAGGGAAGGTCACTCACCAAGCGTCTCCTCGTCGGGTCACGATGCTCGTAGGCCCAGCCACTTTTTCAGGAACCCAGCCACTTCAGGCCGAGCACGCCGACCAGGATGAGCGCCAGACAAAACAACCGGGCGGCCGTGGCCGGCTCGCCCAGCAGGATCATGCCAAAGATCGCCGTGCCCGCGGCGCCCACGCCCACCCAGACGGCATAAGCGGACCCCGCAGGGAGCACCCTCATAGCCAGGGCGAGCAGCCAGAAACTGACTGCCGCGCCGGCCACCACAATGATCGACGGAACGAGCTTTGAGAAGCCATCGCTGTACTTCAGGCTGATGGCCCATACCACCTCGAACACCCCAGCCACCAGCAGGATGGCCCAGGCGGCCGAGGAGCTCATCGTACCGATCCTGGCGAGCCAGGCGACCCCTGCATCACAGACGACCCCTGAGGCTCCGCGGGCTCGGGCTGAGGCGAGATCCGCAACGCAGGGCAGCGCTCCGAAAGCTGCTGCTTCGAACGATGCAGCATCACTTCATGGTCGGCATGACGAACTCTGCCCCTGCCCGAATGCCGGTGGGCCAGCGCTGGGTGATTGCCTTGTAGCGGGTATAGAAGCGAACGCCCTCGGGGCCATGCATGTGATGGTCACCAAAGAGCGAGTTTTTCCAGCCGCCGAACGAATGGAAGGCCATGGGCACAGGAATGGGCACATTGATGCCCACCATGCCGATCTGCACCCGGCTTGCAAACTCGCGGGCCGCGTCGCCATCACGGGTGAAGATGCAGACGCCATTGCCGAACTCATGGCTATTGATGAGATTGAGGGCCTGCTCAAAATCCTCAGCGCGCACCACACTCAGCACCGGCCCAAAGATTTCTTCCCGGTAGATGGACATCGACGGTTTCACGTGGTCGAAGAGGCAGCCGCCCAAAAAGAAACCCTGCTCACGCCCCTGGACCTGCACGCCCCGGCCATCCACCACCAGCTCGGCGCCCTCGCCCACGCCCGCGTCGACATAACCACGCACCTTCTCGAGGTGAGCACGGGTCACCAGCGGCCCCATCTCGGCCGCGGGATCAGTGCCATCGGCCACCTTGACCTGCCTCACCCGCTCGGCCAGCCGCGCCACCAGGGTATCGGCCGTCGCCTGGCCCACTGCCACCGCAACCGAAACCGCCATGCAACGCTCGCCTGCGGAACCGTAGGCTGCCCCGATCAGGGCATCCACCGCTTGATCCATATCGGCGTCGGGCATCACCACCAGATGGTTCTTGGCGCCCCCGAGCGCTTGTACCCGCTTGCCGTGACGGCTGGCTGTTTCGTGAATGGCCTTGGCAATCGGCGTGGAGCCCACAAAGCTCACTGCCTGAACAGCGGGATGGGTCAGCAGGGCGTCCACCGCTGCCTTGTCTCCATTGACGACGTTGAAAACGCCATCAGGCAGCCCTGCCTCCTTGAGCAGGCGCGCGATGTACAGCCCCGCCGTCGGGTCACGCTCCGAAGGCTTGAGCACGAAGGTATTGCCGCAGGCAATGGCCACGGGGAACATCCACATGGGCACCATGGCTGGAAAATTGAAGGGCGTGATGCCGGCCACCACACCCAAGGGTTGACGCACCGACCAGGCATCGATGCCGCCGCCCACCTGCTCGGTGTACTCCCCTTTGAGCAGGCTGGGGATGCCGCAGGCAAACTCGACCACTTCCATGCCTCGGGTGACCTCCCCCAGGGCATCGGACAGCACCTTGCCGTGCTCTGCGGTAATGATGGCAGCCAAGTCTTGGGCGTGCTGATCGAGCAGCTCCTTGAAGCGGAACATCACGCGGGCGCGGCGCAGTGCCGGCGTAGCCGCCCAGCCCGCAAAGGCCGCCTGAGCGGCGGCCACTGCAGCATCCACCGTCGCGGCTTCGGCTAGCGCCACCGAGCGGGCCACCTGCCCCGTCGCCGGGTTGTACACGGGCGCAGTCCGCGCGGTGGCATCAGCCGCATGAAGGGCGCCATTGACCCAGTGGCCCAGCGTAGCGGAGGTCAACCAGGCCGAGGACTGGAGAGACGCAGAAGAGGATGTGCTCATGAAGGATCCTGAAAAAGTGGGGGCCCGGACAGGGGCGGTCGCGGCACCGAGGCCGACGCCAGATTGTTCAACAGGTTGAACAACTGTTCAACCTATGGGAAGATCATGGCGAGATTTTGCCATGAGTGCACTCAGCCCGTCATCCCTCTTGTCACCCCGCTCCCGGCCTCCGTCCGCGCCCCCTCCCTTGCCCTCTCCCTTACCCTCTTCCTTGCCCTCCCGCACACCACGACTCGTCCCTGCCGTCGAGCGCGCGGTACGCGTGCTCGATGCCCTTTCCACGGCAGGCCGGCCGCTCTCACTTGCCGAACTTGCGCGTGCGCTATCGCTGCCGCGCAGCAGCCTGCACGGGCTGCTGACGACGCTGGTGCAACTGGATCTGGCGCGTCGGGACTCGGACGCCTGCTTCAGACCAGGCTCGCGGCCTTTGCAATGGGCCGGCGCCTGGAACGGTCAAGCCGAGGTGGTTGAGTCCTTCCAGCATCAGGCCCACGCCTTGAGCGCGCTCGAGTCTGAAACGGTCATGCTGGCTGCACTCGACGGCAGCGACGTGGTCTATCTCGCTTGCCGGCCTG
>JBEELY010000109.1:0-3402 GCA_041167925.1 Pseudomonadota bacterium
GCTTGTTCGACCACCTGGCCGGCATACATCACCACCACCCGATCGGCCATTTCGGCCACCACGCCCAGATCGTGGGTGATGAGGACGATGGAGGTGCCGAACTCGCTACGCAGCTGGCGCATCAGCCCGAGCACCTGCGCCTGGATGGTGACATCGAGCGCCGTGGTGGGCTCATCGGCAATCAGCAGGGCGGGCTCGCACAGCAGGGACATGGCGATCATGATGCGCTGACGCATGCCGCCCGACATGCGATGCGGATAGTCGTCGATACGCTGCTCGGGCGCAGGAATGCGCACCCGGTGCAGCATGGCGATCACAGCCTCGCGGGCGGCCTGCGGCGTCATGCCGCGATGACGGATCAGGACTTCGGACAGCTGCATGCCCACCGTAAAGGCGGGATTCAGCGAGGTCATGGGCTCCTGGAAGATCATGGCCATGCGGTTGCCCCGCAAATCGGCCAATGCGCGGCGATCCAGCGAGAGCAGGTCCTGCCCTTCCAGACGGATCTGGCCTTCGATGCGGGCCGGGGGCCGGGCCACCAGACCCATGATCGACAGGGCCGTGACGCTCTTGCCGCAGCCCGACTCGCCCACCACACACACGGTCTCGGCACGTCCGACCGAAAAGCTCACCCCGTCCACCGCGCGAGCCAGCCCTGCTGGCGTTGGAAAACCGACGCGCAACTCTTGTACTTCGAGCAGGGAAGACGACATCGGCTCAGCCTTCAGCGGGCGTTACCAGGCCCCGCCGTTGCCTTGGCGATGGCCGCATCAATGGTCGCGCGATCCCAAACGCCACCTGGCTGCTCGCGAGTGGCAAAGAACTTGGCGAAATGGACGAAGCGCTCATGGCTGACCCGCTCGAGGCGATCAAGCTCGGCCAGCGGATCCACGTGGTCATCCACCCGCAGATCGAGCAGGGGATATTCCTGGGTGCTGTGAATCCGCAGGGCAGCACTCTGCTTGCCGCGCTTGTCACCCCCCGCGGCCTCGCCGGCCTGCAAGGCCAGGATCAACCGACGGGGAAAAGGCAATGCGGCATGGTCCTGATAGGCCTCGGCCGTACGGGCAATCACCTCGGGGCCTGCGAGCATGTTGCCCGCCACCGAAAAGCCCGCATGCACGGCGTGTCCGCACCAGTCGATGCAGGCGCTGCCGGTATGCACGGCAATGCGGCCCTGGGCATCCTGGAGGTGAAGCTGCCGGCTTTCGCGGCCTGGATCGGATTCGAGCAGGGCCTGAGCCACCGTCTGCGCGGGCAGACCCTCGCGCAGCAGGCGCAGGCCCCGCGGGCCGAAGGTGGGGTTCATCAGGGCCTGCGAGGCCAGAGCGCCCACGCCGCCATCGGCATGCGGGCACAGGGCACCGACCGCAAAGAACCGGGTGGCCACAGCCACGCCAAAGGCGCCGGTGGCAGGATCGCGAGCAACGAGAGACCAAGTCATGCCCCGCAGAATACGTCAGGGCAAAGAACGACCCCGTTGCAGCAGAGGAGTTTGCGGGGGTATGGCAGCCCCTGAACCACCGATGCCGACCTGCCTGCCCGGGTATGCTGACAGTGGTCGTCCCCTCAACTCTGTCAGTTCACCCATCTCATGGACCTCTTTCGCAAGCTGTCAGCCCCCCTGCTCCTGGGCCTCGCTCTGCTTTTGCCTGTATCTCAGGCCCATGCGCAGGACGCCTCGCGCTGCTACAGCATCCAGGACAACGATCGCAAGAACATGTGTCTGGCGCTGGCGCGGCGCGATGCGAGCGCCTGCTACAGCATTCGGGACAATGACGACAAGAACCTGTGTCTTGCGCAGGTGCGGGGCCAGCGCAGTTCCTGCTACAGCATCCGCAACAACGACCAGAAGAACCAGTGCCTGGCCATGGTTCGCTGAACCTGGCGCACCAGCAAGCCCCTCTTCCTTGCGCGAAGAATCGGCATGTGCACCCAGTTCACGCCCGCTTCGGCTGAGCACATCGCAAGCGCGTTCAATACGCGCCCGCCCCGAGAGGACTACGGCACGCTGGCCTTCCCTGGGCATCTGGCGCCCATCCTGCGGCCGGCCGCGCTGCATGCCCTGCAATGCGATCTGGCCGTGTTCGGCCTGATTCCACACTGGTCGCGCGACGGCCGCAACTACAGGCACTGCTACAACGCACGCAGCGAGACCGCAGCCGAAAAACCCAGCTTCCGGCGGGCCTGGGCACAACGGCAGTGGTGCGCGATCCCTGCTGAGGCCTTCTACGAGCCCTGCTACGAGACCGGTCGGTCTGTACGCTGGAGGATTGGCAGCGCACAGCCAACGCCTTTGCTGATCGCAGGCTTATGGGATCAGTGGCGCGCGCCCGATGGGCACTCGGTGCTGTCCTTCACCATGCTCACGCGCAACGCCGATGACCATCCGGTCATGCGCCGGTTTCACCCGGCCGAGGACGAGAAGCGATCGGTCATCCTGCTCGCGCCTGATGCCCTTGAGGACTGGTTTGGCGCCACCTCCCGGACAGCGCATGATCAGATGCTTTCCTTTGAGCCAGAACGGGTGCTTGCAACGCCCAGCCCATCGCCCGCAAGGTAGGATCCGGGTCATGTGGACAAACGCGGCCAAACGTCTGGGCGAACTGGGTCTGAATCTGCCGCTGCTGGTCTTTGCGCTGGCCATGCTCGGCCTGCCCTTCATGATCTACAAGACGATCGGCGACCATGCCCGCAGTGAAGCGCTACGCGAAGCGCGTGCCTTCAGCTCGGTCATCTCGATCGTGCGGTCCTACTATGCAAACAACGTCAGCGGCCGCATCCAGCAGGCCAATGGCCTGGCGATCCTGACCGAGCAGTATCACAAGCTCCAGGGCGGTGTGCCCATTCCGGCCACGCTGTCGATCGAACTCGGGCAGGCCATCCGCGATCACCTGGGCGACTCTTCCTTCCTCTTTTCTTTTGTCTCGGACGCGCCATTTCGTCATCGCGATCGCCCGCGACTCGATGGCTTTCAGGCTGATGCCCTGAGGGCATTCCGGCGCGGAGAAGACCCCGAGTTCTGGCGTCTCGAAGAAGACGCCCCGGGACGATCGCGCCTGCGACTGGCCATTCCTGTGGTCATGGAGGCCCCTTGCGTGGCCTGTCACAACACCCATCCGGACTCACCGGTGCGCAACTGGAAGGTTGGCGACGTCCGGGGCATTCAGGATGTGTCGGTCGACCTCAAGATGTCCGGACAGGCTCGTGACAGCATCGGCCTGGTTCTTTACCTACTTTTTTTCGTGGGCACAGGTCTGGCCGCGCTGCGTGACTACCAGCGCAAGAGCGTCTCGCTACAGCGTGCCAACGCCGAACTCGAAGGTTCGCGGGCCGGCCTGCAGCTCAATCAAGAGGCGCTTCAGCAAACCATCACCGATCTACGCACCAAGTCCACCGTCA
>JBEELY010000145.1:0-5089 GCA_041167925.1 Pseudomonadota bacterium
TGCCACAGGCGGTTACCCAGCTGAAACAGCCGGTGCTTGTAGTCTTTCTCCCAGACCTGACCGTCGGGGGTGAGGTTGCCGACATCGGCGATCTCTTCGCGCACCCGCAGCTTCTGCCCGGGCATCAGGGTCGCCACGCTGCGCTCCAGCGGCCCGAAGATCCTGGCGAAATTCAGATGCTGCTCGACCGTAATCTGCTGGTCCGGAAAGATCAACACCGCATAACGGGCAAAGGCCTCGCGAATCTCCTGCACCTGTCCTTCAGTGAGGGGTGCGGCCAGATCGAGGTCACCGACCTCGGCGGCAAAGCCCTCGGTCATGGGGGAAGTCGTGATCGGCATGGTGTCTCCTGGGGCCACGATCGGGCCTGCGGGTTTTTGCAGCTAGCTTACCCCGGCCAGAGGTAGCATCGCACCCTTTGCACAGGAGCATCGTTTTATGGCACGCCTTCGCATCACCGCAGCCGGCTACACCTTTTTTGCCGAGACCCATCCTGAGGCCCCCAAGACGGTCGAGGCCTTCCTGAAGCTGCTGCCCTATCGCCAGAAGGTGATCCATGTACGCTGGAGCGGCGAGGGCGTGTGGGTGCCTCTGGGCGAATTCCAGCTTGGCGTGGGCTTTGAGAACCACACCAGTCACCCGTCGGTGGGCGACATCCTGTTTTATCCCGGCGGCTACAGCGAGACCGAGATCATCCTGGCCTATGGCTCCTGCTGCTTTGCCTCCAAGATGGGGCAGCTGGCCGGCAACCATTTCCTCACGATTACCGAAGGCAAGGAAAACCTGCGCGCTCTGGGCGTGAAGGTGCTCTGGGAAGGCGCCCAGGAGATTGTGTTCGAGGCGGCCTGATCAAGCCTTTCCTGGCAGGACCCAGCCAGGAAAGCGCACTGCGCTTGGGCGGATCAGCAAGACCCGCCCGATTCGACCTCAAGACGCGTCGGCGATCCGGCGGGCCAGACGTACCAGGCTGCGGTCGCTGCCGGCCGGCCCGAGCCGCGACAGGCCCAGCGGCGCGCCCAGCCGGCTCGACAGAGGCATGGTCAGTTGCGCAAAGCCCGAGAGCCCGGCACTGCAGAGCAAGCGCATTGAGGCGGTCCGATAGTCCTGCAGCGCATCGGCCGGGGTGGTGAGCAGGGGGGCAACATCAGGCATGGTGGGCATCAGCAGCACGCCGTCCTGGCCCAGCAGGGCGGCCAGATGCGCACGAAAGCGCAGCCGGAAGGCATGGCTTTCAGCGACCTGAGCATCGCCCAGCGTGCTGGCCCACATGAAGCGATCGACCACGCCGGGCCCCAGCACCGGGGCATGCCGGCGAATGAAGCTGCCATCGGTGGTCCAGGCTTCGCGGCCCTGCAGCACCCGGAAATGCTCGGCCATGGTGCCAAAGTCGTCCAGGGCCAGGGTGCAGGAGCGCGCCGAGCCCAGGGCCGCCTGGACGCGCTTGAGCGCGGCCGCATGGGCCTTGCGCACGGGCGCTGCGAGCAGGGCCCAGGCGTCGGTCGGCATCAGCAGTCGCGGCTGGGTCGCGAGTCCGGCCACAGCTTCGGCATCGTCACCAAGCAGCACCTCGGATACCCGTTCGAAGGTCGTGATGTCCCGACCAAAGAAGCCGCAGGTGTCGAAGCTCGGAGAGAGGTCGTGCGCGCCCTGCAGGCTGATGCGGCCATGGGTGGGCCGCAGGCCGAACAGGCCGCAGTGACTGGCCGGTGCGCGGACCGAGCCGCCGGTATCGGTGCCCAGCGCGGTATCGCACAGGTCGTTGCTGACCGCCGAGGCCGAACCGTTGGACGATCCGCCTGGAATCCGGTCGGGTGCTGCGCCATTGCGGGGCGTGCCGAAATGGGCGTTCTGGCCGTTCATGCTGAAGGCCAGTTCATCGGTGTGGGTCTTACCCACGAAGCGCGCGCCGGCATCCAGCAGACGCTGCACCGAAGGCGCCGTGCGGGCCTTGATGCCCGAGAGCGCCAGCATGTGCGGATTGCCGGCGCCCGTCGGATAGCCGGCGATATCAAAGAGGTCTTTGACCCCGAAGGTCAGGCCCGACAGCGGACCGGTACCGGCACAGGGCACGGGCACGGCCGGATAGGGCATGAAGGCATGGGCGGGATCGTCGTGCAGCAGCATGGTCGGGTGCGAGGGGATGAGGTGAGTAGCAGTGCTGGCCGTGAAGGGTGGCCGTCAGGGCACCAGGGGGGATCGTGTCTCGTCAGCGCGGAGCGCTGTCGGCAAACTGACCCAGATAGGTCTTGGGCAGGGGGCTGGCATAGCCGCCCACCTTGGAGGTGGTCAGGCCCAGCCCGACCAGGGCCTCAGCCAGCTTGACGGCGGCGGCCACGCCATCAATGACGGGCACGCCATGCCGCCGGCTCAGTTCGGCAGCAAAGTGCGCCATGCCGGCGCAGCCCAGCACGATGGCTTCGGCACGGTCTTCGCGCAGCGCCGCAGCGATCTCGGCATCGATCCGGGCTTGGGCTGGCGAGCCCGGGGCCTCGAGATCCAGGACCGCCACTTCGCTTGCCCGCACACGCGCGCAGCGCGCAGCCAGTCCGTAGCGAATCAGGTTGTGCTCGATCGCGCCGATCGAGCGCGACAGGGTGGTGATGACGCTGAACTTGCCAGCCACCAGACTGGCCAGATGAAAGGCGGCCTCGCCAATGCCGATCACCGGCGCAGTGGTGGCGCAACGGGCGGCATCCAGCCCGGTGTCATCGAAGCAGGCCAGCACATAGGCCTGGGCCTCATGTCGCCGGATCTCGCGCAGCAGGCCAGGCACCGAAAAGGCCTCGTCGTAATAGCCCTCGATCGAGACCGGACCATCGGGCGGATTCACGGCGCGGATTTGGGTGCCGGCGGAGGCCGCGGCCTGTGCGGCCTCGCCGATGCGAGCGGTCATGGCTGCCGTGGTGTTGGGATTGATGACGACCAGATCCATGGGCTCAGCCCTCCACCAGCAGACAGCGCACGCGATGACCGTCGCCGAGCGAGGTGATGCCGGGATCGCGCTCACGACAGGAGGGCAGGGCTTGCGTGCAGCGCTCTGCAAAGGCGCAGCCCGCAGGCAGGCGGGACAGATCCGGCGGCGAGCCCGCAATGGTCTGCAGCCTGGAGCCGCGGGCCATCGCATGCTCGCTGCCTCCTGCACGCCCGCGCAGCAAGGCTTGCGTGTAAGGATGGCGCGGTGCCTTCACCAGGGTGCGTGAATCGGTTTCTTCCACGATCCGGCCCGCATACATCACGGCGAACCGATCAGCGACCTCGATGGCTGCGCCGATGTCATGGGTCACAAAAATGATCGACAGGCCGAGCTCGCGCTGCAGTTCGCGCAGCAGCAGCAGGATCTGGATCTGCACCGTGGCATCCAGGGCCGTGGTGGGCTCGTCAGCCAGCAGCACCTGCGGCCGGCAGGCCAGCGCCAGGGCGATCATGGCGCGTTGGCGCATGCCGCCGCTCATCTCATGCGGATAGGCCTCAAGGCGCCTTTCCGGGCTCGGAATGCGTACCCGCTCGAAGAGCTCGAGCGCACGAGCCCGGGCCTGTGCCACGCTGGTCTGGGGTTCGTGACGCCGAATGGATTCGATGATCTGCGCACCGACCGTGTAGACCGGATCCAGCGCCAGCAGCGGCTCCTGGAAGATCATCGAAGCGATGCGGCCCCGGTAATCGGCCAGGGCCCGGGGGCCAAGTGACATGACTTCCTGACCGGCCACCTCGATACGACCGCGGATCTCAGTGCGTGCGGCGGCATGCAGACGCAGCAGCGCGCGCAGCGTGACGCTCTTGCCCGAGCCCGATTCTCCGATGAGGGCCACGGTTTCGCCGCGGGCGACTTCAAGGCTCACGCCATTGACCGCCTTGACTGCGCGCCCTGAGGCGCCGCTGCCCTTGAAAGTGACTTCGAGGTCCTGAATGCGCACCATGGTCGGATTGCTCATGCGGCCACCTTTGTCTGCGAGTGTCCCGAGCCGGCCTGCATCATGTGACATGCCACGGCATGCAGGCGATCAGCGGACTGACCTGGACTCAGGCCCGCAGTGGCGGGCCCCAGGCCAGGTGCCCGCTGCGAGCACAGGGGCTCGGCAAAGGCGCAGCGGGTATGAAAGCGGCAGCCCGAGGGCGGATTGACCGGATTCGGCGGGTCTCCAGCGAGCGGAGCCTGCTCGGTTCGGCGGTCGGGGTCCATCGTCGGCATCGAGGCCAGCAGCGCCCGTGCATAGGGATGGTGCGGCGTTTCGAACAGCGCCTGTGCGGGCGCGAGTTCGGCTACCTCGCCCAGGTACATGACCATGACCCGGTCGGAGAGGTATCGCACCACATGCAGGTCGTGGCTGATGAAGAGATAGGTCAGACCGAAGTCGGCTTTCAGATCAACCAGCAGATTGAGCACCTGGGCTTCGACCGACTTGTCGAGCGCGGAGGTGGCCTCATCCAGGATCAGCAGGCGAGGCTGCAGGGCGAGTGCACGTGCGATGTTGACCCGCTGGCGCTGGCCGCCAGAGAGCTCATGCGGATAACGCTCGGCAAAACGCGCTGGATCCAGACCCACGCGGTCCAGCAGGTCATGGGCGCGTTTTTCGGCGGTCGCTCGGGATTCGCCATGCACCATGGGCCCGAAGGCGATCGACTCCTGCACGCTCAGGCGCGGGTTGAGCGAGGCATAGCTGTCCTGAAACACCATCTGCACCTGACGACGGAATTCGCGCAGGGACAGATCGCGACTGCCGACCACCTTGCCGTCAAAGACGATCTCTCCGGTGTCGGGGGTAATGAGATGCATGAGCAGCCGCGCGGTCGTGCTCTTGCCGCATCCAGACTCGCCGACCACGCCGAGGGTTTCTCCCTCATGCACCTCGAAGTCGATGCCGTCGACCGCACGCACCACGGCGGGCTTGCCATCGACCCGCTTGCCCTTGAGGGGGAAGTGCTTGACCAGTCCGCGCACGCTGAGCAAAGGGGTACTCATTGCTTCACATCCATGGCCGAACGCAAGCCATCCGAGAGCATGTTGAAGGAGATCGAGGTCACGAAGATCATCACGCCGGGCAGGGCCGCAATCCAGGGCTGGGTATAGATCGCCGTGCGCAGGGTATTG
>JBEELY010000170.1:0-3067 GCA_041167925.1 Pseudomonadota bacterium
AGGCTCCTAGAGTCCAGACCCACATGGTAATGCCCTGACGATCGTCCGTCGGTCAGTGGATCGGCCTGAACAAAGCGCAAAAAAACGAAATTGCGGTCTGCTGCAAGCCCCTGAACACCCAATGGTGTGCGAAATATCACAGTTTTTTCAGATGAGGCGCTCACACTATCCGGTCACTGACTGACTCCTCCTTCTTCATGCCCGCCTTGCCCAAACCCGCGCAGCCTCCTGCCTTTGCCAGCCCTGCACGTCGACGCATGCTCCAGTCGGGCGCGGGGGTCTCTGCCTGGGCGGCAGCACCCGGCGCCTCCAGCGCACAGACGCAGACCGGCCGGCTGGCTCTGGCCCCCTTCGTGCAGCCCTTGCAGTTTCCGCCCCTGCTACCGGAACGAACGCCCGAGTACGCGGGCCTTCAGCCTGCACCCAGCATCACGCCCAACCGGGAGACCAACCCGGCCACCCGTCTGCCCTACGAGGGGCGTGGCGATCGCCATCAGCTTCGTGAACTGAATCCGCCCCAGCATTTTTTTGTGCAGCGCTTCGGCGCAGTCCCGCCCAAGACCATTCACCCCAGCCTGCCGCCGCAAACCCAACTCTGGGGGGCCAATCTGGGGGGCGCCGACCTTCGGGTCGATCCGCCGGTCACGCCCTTGCCAACGGTTGTAAGCCGCAGCATCGCTGGGCGCAACACGGCCGTGCTGGTGCGCCGCTTCAATCAGTTGCCCACGGGCGCACCGAGCGGCGGCTATGGCAAGAACAGCCTGAGCACGCACCTGCACAATTTTCATTCGGCCCCGGACAGCGACGGCGGGCCCTGCGACCCCTCGCTGGGCCAACTCTCCGAAGACCCGCTGCTGCAGGGCCGGTTTTTCTTTCCAGGTCAGTACTACGACTACTACTACAACATGAAGCGGGCTGGCTTCACCCAGCCAGAAACACCGGACGGGGATGTCCGTGAATCGCTGGGCACCCTCTGGTATCACGACCATCGGGAGGCCCATACTGCCGAAAATACCTACAAGGGCCTGGCAGGCTTTCATCTGGTCTTCAACGAGCACGACACCGGGAACGAAACCTCGGGCTTTCGCTTGCCCTCCTTTCCGGACTACGACATTCCGATCGCACTGGGCGATGTGCTGATCGACCCTGCCAGCGGCCAGATCACCATGCAGGGGGTAGAAGACGACGGGCTGCTGGGCGACTGGTATACCGCCAATGGTCTGATTCAGCCCTACCTGGACGTACGCCGGCGCCGATACCGATTCCGGCTGCTCAATCGAGGGCCTTCACGGCATCAGGTGCTCGCCTTCAGCTTGCCGGACCGTCCGGGTGCATCGGTCTCGGTCTGGAGGATCTCCAACGACGGCAACTTCTATGAGGCGCCCCTGAAGGTCAATCGGATCAAGCTGGCCCCGGGCGAGCGGGCCGACGTGATCATCGATTTCGCCCGACTCACCGGCCGGGGCGGCGAAGCCGAAGGCCTGAACCGGCTCTGGATCGAAAACCTGTTGGTCCAGACCAATCCGCGCAAGCCTGAGGACGAACTGCGTCGACCAGGCCAAGTGGCGCATGCCATCGTGGAACTGCGCATCGGCAGCCCGGCAGCCGATGCCAGCGCCGATCCAGAAACCATCAAGAGTTTTGCGCCGATTCTTCTGCCGCCTCTCGGAACGCCCGTGGTCACCCGGGAGTTCCACTGGGGACGTAAAAACGGGCTGTGGGCCTGCAACGGCCGCCTGATGGACTGCAACGAAATCCGCTTCACCATGAAGCGCGGTCGCTGGGAGCGATGGATTCATCGCACCGGAGGCGGATGGGCCCATCCCATTCATCATCACTTTGTCGAGGGCCGGATCGTCCGGCGCAATGGCGTACTCATTCGGCCGGGATCACAGGACTACGTGCGCAAGGATGTCCTGGCGCTGTATCCGGGCGACGAAATCGAGTTCTGGGTACAGCCCACCGACTATGTCGGAGTCTTCCCTCTTCATTGCCACAACACGCTGCATGAAGACTACGGAATGATGATGCTGTTCCGCGTCGACGATGTGGGAGATACCAAGCGTGAGCCTTGATGACCTGCGCAAGCGCGCTGCAGGCGAGCCCGTGCTGCTGGATCAGCACGGCCGCAAGCGCCGCTTCTTTGCCGACCTGCTCGCGCGCGGACCGGTACTGATCAACGCGAGCTACAGCGCCTGCACCGACAGCTGCCCTCCTGCCATGCACCACCTCATGCAGGCCAGGCCCCTGCTCGGCGCTCAGGGCAAGGGCCTGCAATTTGCATCGATCACGCTTACCCCACTGGAGGACAGCCCGCAGGTGCTGCGTGGCTGGGCCGAGCGCTACAGCCTGCCGCCCGACTGGACCCTGCTGACCGGAACACCTGCGGCGGTCGAGGACCTGCGCAAACGGCTGGGACTGGGCGGATGGTCTGCCGAGTCTCTGGAGACCGGCAACCATATTGCCGTCGCCCGGCTATGCGATCCACATCGTGCACGCTGGACGCATGTCAACCTGCTGTTACCACCCCGTTCGATTGCCCGGATGATCCGCTACGAACTGGCATGATGCGGGCATGACGCTCGCGATCGGTGATTTGCAAGGCTGCAACGCCCGCCTCGGTGCCCTGTTGCGCAAGGCCGACCCCGATCGGCAGCAGCCTCTGTGGTTTTGCGGCGATCTCGTCAACCGCGGGCCGCACTCCCTGCAGGCCCTGCAAAGAATCAAGGCCCTGGGCGATCGGGCAGTGGCGGTGCTTGGTAACCATGACCTGCATCTGCTGGCCACCGCGGTTGGGGCGCGCAAACCGCATCGGCACGACACCCTGGACGAGATCCTGCGACATCCGGAGCGCGAGGCCCTTCTGCACTGGCTGCGGCACCGCCCGCTGCTGCACCGTGCGCAAGACCACCTGATGGTGCATGCCGGGTTATGGCCGCAATGGGACGCTGCCCAGTGCGCGTCTTTGGCCGAGGAAGTGCAGCAGGTGCTGCGCGGCCCGCATTGGGGCGACTTTCTAAAGGTGATGTACGGCAACCTGCCGGATGAGTGGGATGAAACCCTCTCG
>JBEELY010000197.1:0-2865 GCA_041167925.1 Pseudomonadota bacterium
ATGCGGCCCGAGGCATAGAACTTCTCGACGTAATCGACGGTGAGGGGGAAGAAATCTTGCCCCGGCTTGACGCTCTTGGAGCCCACGACGGTGGCCAGCACCACGGTGTCATCCATGTTGACCACCACGGCACCGGAGGCCTGGCGGGAAATCTCACCGGTTTCGAGGGTGAGGGTGTGTTGGCCCCACTGCAGGGTCTTCTTGGCGATATCAAACATTGCTTTCCTTTCTCTCTTTTCTTTTCAACAACAACGCAGCAACAGTGCTTTTACATGTGAACAATGATGTGCATACGACAAACGCAAACGCCCACCGTGCGTGACACGGCGGGCATCGCGGGAAGCCTGATGCGCTTGCAGCGCATGTCGGCCAGGGTTGAGACCGGAGTGATCCGGATCCTCGAACAGGGTGATTACTTGCGCAGGCCGAGGCGCTCGATGAGAGCCTTGTAGCCCTGCGGATTGCGGCCTTTGAGGTAGTCGAGCAGCTTGCGCCGACGGCTGACCATCTTGAGCAGACCACGACGGGAGTGGTGGTCTTTGGCGTGGATCTTGAAGTGGCCGGTGAGCTCGTTGATGCGGGCGGTGAGCAGCGCCACCTGCACTTCGGGCGAGCCGGTGTCACCCTGAGCACGCTGGTAATCGGCCACGATCTTGGCCTTGTTGATTTCTGCGACGGACATGAAATTCCCCGATTGAAGCGCCAGAAACGAATCCGGCAGGACTTGCGGCACGCGCTGGGAGGCACGGCCGTGCGATGAATCCACCCATGACAGCGGGTATGGCTCTGTCACAAGCGAAGCCCGCGATTATAGGCATAAAGGCGGGTTTCACTCAATACGTAGCCGAGGGGCCGAAGCCCTGGGTCTTGGGAAGACTCAGTACTTTGAAGGCAGGCTGAAGGCCAGCGCATCGGTGATGCTGGCCGCGCTGCCCTTGTCCTTGAGAAAGTTGGCTTCCGAACCCGTCACAGTCACCGGCGTGTCGCTGGCGTTGATCGTGCCATCGTCATTGCGATCCAGCCAGGCGGTCGTGCTGCTGTCGGTGCAACTGTTGGTTGCCGCGTAAAGAATCTTGCTCGAACCCAGTGCCTGGGGGGTCCAGACTCCAGTGCCTGCGCTCTGTACTAAGGTCTGCTCCTGAGCATATTCGGCGTAGGTGCGGCTGTTACCGGGGCCCGCCCAGTTGCAGAACATGCCCTTGATCGAACCGCTGCCCGTGGCCGCGATGTCTTCGCCGAAGCCGAAATGGGCAACGCCAATTTTCGTTCCGGCAAGCTGATCGAGCGTGACCTGTAGGGTCCTCCCGTAATTGTCATTCGGGCCTGCCTGCCAAACGTACACGTAACGGCCCGCCTCGGTCGAAGGGTTCAGGCTGGCTGCAAAGCGCGAGAAGTTATTACCCCAGCCCTGGCCGCTGCCAACACCTGAGCCGCCCAGCTTGCTCGCAGGATCCAATTGGCCGTCGGATGCAAAGCTTGCTCCGCGATCAGTGGCCAAAGAACCGGCCGTAGTGCCAGCACCGCAATACATGCCGCTGCGATGCGAGGCATCGAGCTGGCTGGCACTGCTGCGGTCGTAAGCCAAGGTGCCTACCCAGGTCACATCATGCGATCCCGAGGACCCAGGGCAATTGCCGCCGTTGTATTTTCCGGTAATGGCATAGCTCAGCAGCCCGTTGTAGACGGCCGCAGGCGTGACGCTGGCATGGCGCATCGTGAGATCGATACGGTGGGTCTCACCCGTGCCGCTGTTGGTGTAGCTCGCCTGGATGGTTGATTGGAAGTTATTGGCGCTGGTTTGTTCAAGCTGCGCCAAGGTCCAGGTGATCCCCGGAATCGCCGGCATGCTCGATGTCAGATCCAGAGCGCCCGCGCCTACGGCAGGCAGACCGCCGCTACGCGCTGCCGCCTTCTGGGTGAGTACCGCCAGCATGCGCAGTGCCTGATTGGCCCTCTGGGCGGTGCCCTTCATGCGGGCATTGAGTTGCGCTGCGGCGCAGGCCTCAGTGCTGCTGCCCTCGGTTTCATTCCACAGGCCCAGATCTCCGGGCGGCAGGGTCGTGCCTGGTGAGCCCGGTGCGCCCGATCCAGCGTTTGGATGGTTGAGCGCGTCGTACTTTAAATCGGGGCCATAGCACTGCGCATCCACTTCGGTCTCGAGCAATCGCTCGGGGCGGATGAGGGTGAGAACCGGCGTCGATCCATTGAGCAGGCTGTCGATCCGCCCCACTCGCGCCGCAAAGGCAGACGACGGTGTGGCCTGTGCAACCGCCGACGGCATCATGTGATGCACCAGACGAGCCAGTGACTGCAGGAAGGAAGACTCACGAACCGCCACCTGCGTCAGAACTTCATTATCGACTTCGGTGGGCGACGAAATGGCCAGGCCCTGAGGAAAGGCCTTGGAGGCCAGCTCCAGCGTGCCAGCTGAGGGCGATGAAGGGCTGTCGGCTTTCGGGCCACTTCCGGAGCCGCCTCCACAAGCGGACAGTGCAAGGGCAACAGCAGCTGCAGTCAGACCGAGGCGCGGTGCTTGCATGGGTATCTCCAGGAAGAAGGTAGGAGAAAGAGTCGCACGCCCTACGCCTGACTTGGTGACCTTCCCTCATGCGTCCGATTGAACGCCCGTTCTGCTCCGACGAGCGGCTGTTTTCGTCCGTCTGCCCTCCCCGCCGGCAGCGACCACGATGCCCCCCAGCAACACGACAAAGCCCAGCATCTGCAGCCCGGCCACGCTCTCGCCCAGCAGCAGCCAGGCCAGGATGGCCGAACCTACAGGTTCGCCCAGAATCGCCAGGGAGACGAAGGTGGGCGTGAGATGCCGCAGGGAGGCATTGATGAGGGTATGGCCCGCCAGCTGTGGCC
>JBEELY010000244.1:0-2950 GCA_041167925.1 Pseudomonadota bacterium
GATTTTTTCCCCCTCACCGTTGATTACGTCGAGAAGTTTTATGCCTCGGGCCGCATTCCCGGGGGCTTTTTCAAGCGTGAGGGTCGTCCGACCGAAAAGGAAATCCTCACCTGCCGTCTGATCGACCGTCCGATCCGTCCGCTGTTTCCCGATGGCTTTTACAACGAAGTTCAGGTCATCGTGCATGTGCTCTCGAGCAACCCCGAGGTCGATGCCGACATCCCGGCCATGATCGCGAGCTCTGCGGCGCTGGCCATCTCGGGCCTGCCCTTCAATGGCCCCATCGCAGCGGCCCGCGTGGGTTACATCGATGGCGCCTATGTGCTCAACCCCAACACCTCGCAGCTGGCAGCCAGCCAGCTTGACCTGGTGGTGGCGGGTACCGACACCGCCGTCATGATGGTGGAGTCCGAGGCCAAGCAACTGCCTGAAGACGTGATGCTGGGCGCCGTGGTCTATGGCCACGACCAGATGCAGGCCGTGATCAAGGCGATCGACGAGCTGGTCGAAGTGGCCGGCAAGCCCGCTTGGGACTGGCAGCCGCCCGCCCGCAACGAAGCGCTTGCTGCGCGTATTTCCGAGATCGCCGAAGCCGACATGCGTGCGGCCTATGGCGTGCGCAACAAGCAAGAGCGTACTCAGCGCGTGCGCACGATTGAAAACGATACCCAGTCGCGCATTGCCGAAGAGGCTGCCGCCGCAGGCCAGTCCAAGCCTGATGCGAATGAAGTCGGCAACATGCTGTTTGAGCTGCAGTCGCGCATCGTTCGCAGCCAGATCCTGGCAGGCGAGCCCCGCATCGACGGCCGCGACACGCGTACCGTGCGTCCCATCTCCATCCGTACCGGCGTGCTGCCGCGGGCCCATGGCTCGGCGCTCTTCACGCGCGGCGAAACCCAGGCCCTGGTCATCACCACGCTGGGCACGGCACGCGATGAGCAGATCATCGACTCCATCAACGGCGAGTACCGGGACCGTTTCATGTTCCAGTACAACATGCCCCCGTTCGCCACCGGTGAAACCGGCAGGTTTGGCGCACCCAAGCGTCGCGAAGTCGGCCATGGCCGTCTGGCCAAGCGCGGTCTGGCGGCACTGGTACCCCCGGTCGAGCAGTTTGCCTATTCGCTGCGCGTGGTCTCCGAGATCACCGAGTCCAATGGCTCATCGTCCATGGCTTCTGTCTGTGGCGGCTGCCTGGCCATGATGGATGCCGGCGTGCCGATCGAAAAGCACGTGGCCGGTATCGCCATGGGCCTGATCAAGGACGGCAACCGCTTCGCGGTGCTGTCGGACATCCTGGGCGATGAAGATCATCTGGGTGACATGGACTTCAAGGTGGCCGGCACCGACAGCGGCATTACCGCGCTGCAGATGGACATCAAGATCCAGGGCATCACCAAGGAGATCATGCAGGTGGCGCTGGCCCAGGCCCGCGAAGGCCGTCTGCACATCCTGGACAAGATGCAGTCTGCGATCGGCGGTGCACGTACCGACCTGTCGGATTTCGCGCCCCGCATGTACACCATGAAGATCAATCCGGAGCGTATCCGTGACGTGATCGGCAAGGGCGGCGCCACCATCCGTTCGATCACCGAAGAGACCGGCACGACCATCGACATCAAGGACGACGGCAACATCACCATTGCCGCCACCGATGCCGAGGCCGCACGCCGCGCCCAGAAGCGCATCGAAGACCTCACCGCCGAAGTCGAGATCGGCCAGATCTACGAAGGCACCGTGCTCAAGCTGCTCGAGTTTGGCGCCATCGTTCAGATCCTGCCCGGCCGCGATGGTCTGCTACACATCTCGCAGATCGCCAACGAGCGCGTCGAGAAGGTGGCCGACTATGTCAAGGAAGGCCAGCAGGTCCGCGTCAAGGTCATCGAGGCCGATGACAAGGGCCGCCTGCGCCTGTCGATGAAGGCCGCTGCAGCGGAGGCACCTCAGGCTGCTGCGCCGGCTGCCTGAGTGAGCTCGAGCCGGATCAGGCTGATCCTGAAAAGCCCGCTTCGGCGGGCTTTTTTATGCCTTGTTCAGGTCGCGATGGTGTTGTCCTTGATCCGCGCTTCGAAGTCTGCCATTCGGCCTTTGACAGCTCTGATGCCGTAATGAAACGCCAGAGCCGCTGCTGGCCAAAGGCGGATCAGAGGACCGTCGGGATCGACGTGCTCGCCAAAGCGAATGCGGGTGGTAGCCCAAGCCAGGGGTATCTGATGTCTTCGGGCGAACTTCGCAAGGCCTTTTAGTTCTTCAGGCCGATCTGCAGGGCGGTCGCTCCATTTGATCTCTACGGCTGCGATTGGCTTCAGCGCTTGAGAGGACTCCACAAGGTCAACCTCGGAATCGTCGGTACCCCATCTTGCATAGTTCAGTCGGACATCCTCGTGGAATCGTTGCGCGAACACCGCTGTCTCGACGAGGTGACCAAAATCGGCATGGTCCGGGTTCTGCGTTCCGAAGAGCCCCGTGTACATCGCTGAATTGGTCAGAAAGACCTTGAAACGTCTTTCGCGCTGGTAGCGTCGGCCATCCTGATCGACGCGAAAAACGCGCTTGATCAAAAATGCCGCTTCCAGGTATTCGATGTAGCGCTGGATGGTTTGCTTCACAACGCCACTACGCTGGGAAAGTGCTTCAAATGACACCTCTTCGGCTGTATTGAATGCAAGTAGGGTGAAGAGGGCGTTGAGTTCCTGGATGTCCTTGATGCCATAGAGCTGCGGCAAGTCGCGCAGCAGCACTTTGTCGACGATGTCAGATTTGACGAAGCGCTCCGGGTTACCTCGGATGCTCGGAGACAGTGCGAGCTCTGGGTAGCCACCGAAGGTGACGTACTCTACGAATTGCGCGTTCAGCCGAGTGATGTCATCGAGCCTGTACAGGCCTGGTGACTCTTCGTGAATCGCGGCGGGCTCGCTGCGCAGTTGTAGGTATTCGGAAAATGTCAGCG
>JBEELY010000423.1:0-3443 GCA_041167925.1 Pseudomonadota bacterium
GGCGATCCGCTGCGCAAATGGCGCCTGCTCAAGGACGGCACCTCGGTCTGGTGGCAGGTGCAGTCGCGTAACAAGCGCTCGCTCGCCCTGGATTTGCGCAGCCCCGAAGGCCAGGACATCGTGCGTCAGCTGGCCACCCAGGCCGATGTGCTGATCGAAAATTTCCGCCCTGGTGCCATGGAGGAATGGGGTCTGGGTCCCGAGGTGCTGCAGGCGCTCAATCCGCGCCTGATCATGCTGCGCATCAGCGGTTATGGCCAGACCGGACCCTATCGCAACCGGCCCGGGTTCGGCGTCGTGGCCGAGGCCATGGGCGGACTGCGTCATCTCACGGCCGAGCCCGGCCGCGTGCCGGTGCGGGTGGGGGTGAGCATTGGCGATACCCTGGCCTCGCTGCATGGCGTGATCGGCATTCTGCTCGCCCTGCAGCACCGGCAGGCCACGGGCTTGGGGCAGGTGGTGGATGTGGCGCTCTTTGAGGCGGTATTCAACTGCATGGAGAGCCTGCTGCCCGAATACAGCGCCTTTGGTGCGGTGCGCGAGCCCGCCGGCAGTGCGCTGCCTGGCATTGCGCCTACCAATGCCTATCGCTGCAAGGACGGCGGCTACGTGCTGGTGGCGGGCAATGGCGACAGTATCTTCAAGCGCCTCATGACCGCTATCGGCCGCAAGGACCTGGCCGACGATCCGCAACTGGCCGACAACACCGGTCGGGTGGCACGAGTGGATGAACTTGACGCCGCGATCGGCACCTTCACAGCCACCTGCACGGTGGACGAAGCCCTGGCCGTGCTCGAACAGGCCTCGGTACCCTCAGGCAAGATCTACACGATTGCGGATATCGCCAAAGACCCGCATTACGAGGCCCGCGGCATGCTTCAGCCTCTGCGCATGCCCGATGGCAGCGAAATGCGGGTGCCGGGCATCGTGCCCAAGCTGTCGGCTTCACCAGGTGGGCAACATCGCCTGGCGCCTGCACTGGGCCAAGACACCGATGCCGTGCTGGCCGAGATCGGCCTGACTGCAGATCAGGTCCGGGCCTTGAAGGAGCGCGGCATTATTGCCGCGAGTTGATGGTTGGCCATGCTTTATTTCGCTTACGGCTCCAACCTTTGCCCGCTCGAACGTGAGCGCTGGCTCGCTCAGCACGGCCTGACAGGCGCTGATCTTCGCCCGGTCAGTGCGGCCCTGTTGCCCGACCATGAACTCTCCTTTGGTTATTGGTCAGTGCGTCGCGAGGGCGGCGCGCTGGATGTGCGGGCCTGCCGGGGCAGCGTGGTGCATGGCGCGCTCTTTGCGGTGTCCGATGAGGGTTGGCGCATGCTCGACCTCAAGGAGGGCGTGGCCGACCCGATGCGGGGTTATCAGCGTGTGCAGCGCCAGGCCGTGCTGCCCGATGGCAAGCTGATTGACGTGGTGACCTATGAGGTCAAGCCTTCGGATCGTCGTGCGCATTGCGAGCCTGCTGCCGGATATGTTGAGACGGTGGTCAGCGGACTGCGGCACTGGCAACTGCGCCCCGAGGCCCATGACGCCCTGCAGGCGGCTGCAGAAGGCCGCACAGGTGCCGCCCTGATTCACCAGATGCTGGTCTATGGCACGCTCATGCGCGGCGAGTTGCGTTGGCCGGCCATGGCGCGGGCTGGCCTCAGGCAGGTCTTGTTGGGCCGCAGCCGCGCCACTCTGCATCCGGCCGCTGAAGACCCGCCTGGACAGCCCTTTCCGGCCATCACGCTCGATGCGCCTTGCCACGAGCTGCAGGGCGACCTGGTGGAGAGCGCCGACATCCTTGCATTGCTTGAGGAGGCGGATGTCATCGAGAGCTTTTATGGCCATGGCGATGCACGCAATGCCTATCATCGCACCGTGCTGCCCGTGGACATCGGACAACCCGAGGCACTGCCCAGGCTGGCCTGGGCCTATGTGGCCGCGCCGCTCCTGCCACTGGGCGAACCTCATGCCACCGGATGCTGGCGTGAAGCCCGCGGGCGTCGTCAGGGATTTTTGCAGCAGCTCGTGCAGGCGCATGGGGTTGCGGGCTCCCCTCTGCTTGAGGGGCGCAGCCTGGAGGCCCTGGTGCAGGCGCTGGATACAGGCGAACTGAGCGAATGGGCACTGGCCCGTGCGAGTGGGCGCTGGACGGTACTGACCGAGGCCGACCCGCAGCTGCGGTTTGCGCCCGCACGCTTGCCAGAGGCCTGACCGAATGCTCGCCTACCGACACGCCTTTCATGCCGGCAATCATGCCGACGTGCTCAAGCACGCCGTGCTCGTTGCCGTGCTGCGACACATGAACCTCAAGGACAAGGGCTGGAGGCTGGTCGATACCCATGCGGGTGCTGGCGCCTACGACCTCACCCATGGCCATGCCCTGCGACATGCCGAATTTGAGAACGGCATCGGCCGGCTGTGGGAGGCGCCTGATCTGCCGCCCCTGCTGGCTGACTATGTGGCGCAGGTGGCGGTGGCTCAGCATCGACTTGCACCGAGCGGCGCGGTGCGCGCAGGCCCTGAAGCGCAGGAAGCCGGTTCCTCTCCGACACGTCCCTCGCTGACTCGCTATCCCGGCTCGCCCGAGCTGGTGCGCAATCTGATGCGATCTCAAGACCAGCTACGCCTGCATGAACTGCATCCGACGGATCATGAATCGCTGGCGCGTCGATTTGCAGGCGACCGTGCGGTGCAGGTGCTGCGCAGCGACGGCTTTGCCGGGCTCAAGGCCCACCTGCCGCCCCCAACGCGGCGCGGGGTGTTGCTGATTGATCCGAGTTATGAGCTCAAGCGCGACTATCCGGCCACGCTCGATGCAGTCAAGGAGGCGCTGGCCCGGTTTGCGGAATGCGTGGTGCTGGTGTGGATTCCACTGATTGCCGATCGCGAGGCCCAGGCCCTCCCGCAGCGTCTGGCTCGTGTGGCCCAGACGCAGGGCAAGCGTGGCAGTCTGCATGCGCAGCTCACGGTAGCGCCGCCCAACGACCGCGGCTTTGGCCTGCTGGGCAGCAGCATGCTGATCATCAATCCGCCCCATACCCTGCAGGAGCAGCTCGCCGCGGCCTTGCCTGTGCTGGTCGAAAGGCTGGGCCAGTTTGGAGGCGCGGGCCATCGGCTTCAGGCCGATCTGGTCTGAGGGCTTATCATCTGGAAGAGCTGTAAGCGCAAGGCGGCACCCCGGTCCTTGCAGCAAGCAATCAAAGCAGCACCGATCACCCACAGACCACAGACCAGGAGACACAGATGCCTGAAGCACTGATCATCGACGCAGCCCGCACCCCGCGTGGCATTGGCAAACAAGGCAAGGGCGCACTCGCCGACATGCATCCGCAGCATGTGGCCGCCACCGTGCTCAAGGCTCTGGCCGAGCGCAACAACCTCAAGACCCAGGAAGTCGACGACATCATCTGGGGCACCAGCTCGCAGCGCGGCTCGCAGGCCATGGACCTCGC
>JBEELY010000329.1:0-2701 GCA_041167925.1 Pseudomonadota bacterium
GACTCATTCTCGGGCTGCGCCGTATCCCCCAGCCCGTCATTGCAGCCGTGAATGGGGTGGCTGCTGGCGGGGGCTTCTGTTTCACGCTGGCGGCCGATATTCGCATCGCAGCGCAATCGGCCCGCTTCGTGGCCTCGTTCATCAATATCGGCTTGTCTGCAGGCGAAATCGGCAGCACTTACCTCTTGCCTCGTCTGGTGGGTGTCTCGCGTGCAGCTGACATCCTCTACACCGGCCGGGAGGTTGGGGCAGCAGAGGCCGAACGCATCGGCCTGGTGTCCCGGGTGGTCGACGATGGTCAGGCCGTCAATGCAGCGCTCGAGGTGGCCGAAGTCATGCTCGGCAAGACGCCCTTTGGCTTACGCATGACCAAGGAGGTGCTGGACACCAATATCGATGCGCCAAGCCTGGAATCGGCCCTGCAACTCGAAAACCGCACGCAGCAGCTGGCAGTGCAAAGCGATGGGTTCAAGCAGGCAATCGAGCGCTTTAACCAGCGCCCGACCCGTCCTCGTTAAGTTCAAACCCCGGTATCAAGCCAAAGGTCGATCAGCCGGGGGGTGTCTTAGTCGACCTTGGCACCTGAGGCCTTGACCAGCGGGCCCCAGCGGCGAAGCTCTTCCTGCATCATCGCAGCCATTTTCTCTGGGCTTCCACCGACAACCTCATAGCCGAATTCGTTCATTTTCTTGACGAACTCGGGTGCGGCCACCGCCTTTTGGCCCTCCGCGTTGAGCTTGGCAATGATCTCAGGCGGCGTGCCCGCCGGCGCGACCAGGCCGAACCAGGCGGTCGAGACATAGTCCTTCAGACCGGCCTCACGCATGGTGGGCAGGTCAGGCAGGGTCTTGGAGCGGGTCTCACCGGTGGTGGCCAGTGCCTTAAGCTTGCCCGAACGGATATGCACGATGGCCGACGGAATGTTGTCGAACATGAGCTGAACCTGGCCGCCCATCAGGTCGGTCAGCGCCGGACCGCTACCCTTGTAGGGCACGTGCGGAATATCCAGTCCGGTCAGGGACTTGAACATCTCCCCCGAGAGATGGATGGTCGAGCCGCTGCCGCTTGAAGCGTAAGAAAACTTGCCTGGATTGGCCCTGATCTCGGTGATCAGCTCGGACACCGAGTTGGCTTTCACGTTCTGATTGACGACCAGCACGTTGGCGAATGCGCCCAGCACGATGACCGGCTTGAGGTCCTTGTTGGGGTCGTAGTTGAGTTTGCTGTACAGGACGGGCGTGATGCCGTGCAGGCTGCTCGCTGACACCAGCAAGGTGTAGCCATCGGGTGCGGCGCGGGACACCAGCTCGGCACCCAGGTTGCCTCCGGCGCCAGGCCGGTTGTCCACCGTGACCGGCTGACCCAGGATTCGGGTCAGTTCGGCTGCAGCAGCACGGCCGATGATGTCGGTTGCGCCACCCGGGGCATAAGGCACCACCAGGCGAATCGGTTTGTTCGGAAAGGCCTGCGCCGCGGCCGAAGGCGCAAACGACGTCAGCGCGGCGACAGACAACGCGCCGATTGCAGCGCGAACAAATGAGGCTCGTTTCAAGTCAGACTCCTGAGTATTGCCAAAATGGGCGCGAACCGAAGCTGGATCCGTTCGCGAGCGGGCATTCTAGAGTGCAATGACCTGCAAGCGCAGATGGACGGGCGCTACACTCAGGCGTCTGAGCCCAATGTCGCTGAAAAAGACCGCTGGCCCACGAAAACGCAGCCTCAGGAAACCCTTCAATGAACCAGGACTCGACCGGATCCGCGACGCTGCCGCAGGCCTTTGACTTTCGCAATGAAAGCAAGGCCCTTCATACACTGCTGGCAAGCCAGCCCGAATCCTTTTTTGGTCAACCCAGCCAATTCAAAGGCTGGAGGGCCAATGACGTCCTCCAGCATCTTGCTTACTGGAACGACATGGCAGATCGCCAGTTGACGGACGAAGCGGGTCTGATTGCCGTTCTAGGCGTTATTCGCAAACACCCTAGGGGACTGCGTGGTCACGAGTCCGATCATTTCAATGGACTGTCGGGCCATGCCTTGCTCGAGCACTGGCGGGCCGGCTTTGAAGCCGTTGCAGAGCGATTTTCTCAGGCAGACCCGCGTCAACGCCTGAAATGGAGCGGCCCCGACATGAGTGCCCGATCGTCCATGACGGCCCGGCTCATGGAAACCTGGGCGCATGGCCAGGCGCTTTACGATCTGCTGGGCGTCGTGCGCCGCGACCAGGACCACATTCATAACATCGTCGTGCTTGGCATCAACACCTATGGCTGGACCTTCCGTAACCGGGGCATCGAGCCGCCCATGCCGATGCCATGGGTACGTCTTGATGCTCCCTCCGGCGCGCAGTGGACCTTTGGTGATCCGCAGAACAGCGCACTTGCCGGCAGCATTGAAGGACCGGCAACGGCCTTCTGTCAGGTGGTCACCCAGACACGGCACTGGCATGACGTTGCACTTAGGGTCCAGGGGCCGCACGCCCTGGCCTGGATGAATCAGGCCCAGTGCTTTGCCGGACCGCCTCACGACCCTCCCGCGCCGGGCAGTCGGTTTACGCAGGCCAAATCAACGCAAGATATCGATCCAGGCCGTTTGGCAAAAGACTGAGCGACGCCTTTCACATGATCGATGCCCGCGACCGCGCCCGGGCGGCGCTCGCCCAAGAACACTTCGATTTACTGGTGTTGGGCGGCGGCGCAACCGG
>JBEELY010000438.1:0-3555 GCA_041167925.1 Pseudomonadota bacterium
TCGAGAACCTCGACGATGTGCAGCAGGTCTACAGCAGCGCGGTGATTGACGAATGAAGCTCCTGGTTGTGGGGTCTGGCGGACGCGAACATGCCATCGCCTGGCGGCTTGCACAGTCGCCACGAACACAGATGGTCTATGTGGCTCCCGGCAACGGCGGCACGGCGCGTGAGCCTGGTCTGATCAATCTGCCCCTCACCGATATCGACGCGCTTGCCAAGTTTGTTCAAAGCGAAGGCATTGCCTTCACGGTTGTGGGCCCCGAAGCCCCGCTGGCCGCAGGCATCGTCGATCATTTTCGTACTCTGGGATTGCGCATCTTCGGGCCCACACGCGCGGCGGCCCAGCTTGAGTCCTCCAAGGACTTTGCCAAGGCCTTCATGAAGCGCCACGGCATCCCGACCGCCGAGTACCAGACCTTTACCGATGCAGCCCAGGCACGGGCCTATGTCGCCCAGCGCGGTGCGCCCATCGTGGTCAAGGCCGATGGCCTGGCAGCAGGCAAGGGCGTGGTGGTCGCGCAGAGCATCGAGGAGGCGCAGGCTGCCATCGACATGATGCTGCTTGACAACCGCATGGGTGCTGCCGGTGCGCGCGTGGTCATCGAAGACTTCCTGCAGGGCGAAGAGGCGAGCTTCATCGTGATGGTCGATGGGCGCAATGTGCTCACCCTGGCCTCCAGCCAGGACCACAAGCGCCTGAAGGACGCCGATCAGGGCCCCAACACCGGTGGCATGGGTGCCTACTCGCCCGCGCCGGTGGTCACCCCCGAGGTCCATGCCCGGGTCCTGCGCGAAATCATTCTGCCGACCGTACAGGGCATGGCCGCGGAGGGACATCCCTTTACCGGCTTTCTGTATGCCGGCCTCATGATCGACGACGCTGGTCATGCCCGCACGCTCGAGTTCAACTGCCGCATGGGCGACCCAGAAACCCAGCCGATCATGGCCCGCATCAAGAGTGACCTGGTCGGCGTGTTCGAGCATGCCATCACGGGCACCCTGGATCAGGCGAGCATCGACTGGGATCGTCGCACGGCGCTGGGCGTGGTGCTGGCAGCCCCTGGCTATCCTGATGATCCCCGCAAGGGCGATGTGATTGAGGGGCTGAAAGCGGGTGCGGCTGTCGGCGACGACTGTCTCGTTTTTCATGCCGGCACGGCGCTCAATGAGGGGCGAGTCAGCACCCAGGGCGGGCGTGTGCTGTGCGTCACCGCGCTGGGAGACTCGGTCAAGATCGCGCAGAGCCGAGCCTATGATGTCATCCAGGGCATTCATTTCGATGGCATGCAGTACCGACGCGACATTGGCCATCATGCACTGTCGCGCCGCGGTCCTGGCGCTGTCTCTTCACCACGCAAGACCTGACTCCGGAGCCCGCGCCGCATGGCCACGTCCGCTGCATCCCTCGTCGATGTTGTTGCTGTTCGTGATTTCCTGCAGGACCTTCAATCGCGCATCGTGCGCGGGCTCGAGTCGCTCGACGGCAGCCCGTTTCGTGCCGAGCGCTGGGATCGCCCAGAGGGCGGCGGTGGTATCAGCCGGGTGCTTGAAGAGGGCAAGGTCTTCGAGCGTGCCGGCGTGATGTTCTCGCATGTCATGGGCAGCAACCTGCCGCCTTCGGCCAGCGCCAACCGGCCGGGTCTGGCCGGGCGCAGCTTCGAGGCCATGGGCGTCTCTCTCGTGCTGCATCCCCGCAATCCCTATGTGCCTACCGTGCACATGAATGTGCGCTGCTTCATCGCTGCCGCACGACCTGGCGCGCAGGCAGGCACGCCTGATGCCGAGCCGATCTGGTGGTTTGGGGGCGGCATGGATCTCACGCCCTACTACGGCGAGGAGGCGGATGCCGTGCACTTTCATCAGACCTGCAAGGACGCCCTCGCGCCGCATGGCGCGCACCGACATCCGCGCTACAAGGCCTGGTGCGACGAATACTTCTTTCTCAAGCATCGCAACGAGCCGCGGGGCGTGGGTGGCATCTTCTTTGATGATGTCAGCGAACCCGGCTTCGAGCAGGCCTTTGCCATGACCCGCAGCGTAGGCGACGCCTTTTTGTCGGCCTACGTGCCCATCGTCGAGCGTCGAAAAGACACGCCCTACGGCGAGCGCGAGCGCGAGTTCCAGGCCTACCGGCGTGGCCGTTATGTCGAATTCAATCTGGTCTTCGATCGCGGCACGCTCTTCGGCCTGCAATCGGGTGGACGCACCGAATCCATTCTCGTCTCCATGCCGCCCCGGGTGAGCTGGCGCTACAACTGGCAACCCGATCCGGGAACGCCCGAAGCGCAGCTCTACGAGGTCTTCCTCAAGCCCAGGGACTGGGTCTGAGCCCCTACGAGCCGACGGCAGGTGAACGGCGCAGGCGGATCGGCCTGCTCGGCGGCACCTTCGATCCTCCACACGTGGGGCATCTGGCGCTGGCCCGGTCGGCGCGCGACGCGCTCGGCCTGAATGAAGTCCGTCTGATCCCCACGGGTCAGTCCTGGCAGAAAGGAAATCGCACACCGGCGGTTCATCGTCTTGCGATGCTGAAATGCGCGCTGCAGGGCGTTTCAGCAGCTGAAGGATTGGTGGTTGATGACCGTGAGGTGCTTCGCGAAGGGCCTACCTATACCGTCGACACCCTGACCGAGCTGCGGCAGGAACTGGGCGCTCAACCCGCTCTGTTGCTGGTGCTGGGCAGCGATCAGCTGCATAACCTGGCCACCTGGCACCGTTGGCGCGAGCTCTTCGGTCTGGCCCATCTGGCGGTCACGCAGCGCGAGCGCGTGAGTCTTTCCGGCCTGCCCGAAGTGGTGCAGGCCGAGCTCGATGCGCGTGGCGCAGACGCCCTGCCCGATACGCCCTGCGGCGCGATCGTGTTCTTCCGGATGCCTCCAGTGCCGGTCTCGGCCACGGTGCTGCGCGCCCACCTTGCCCGCAAGGAGCCGGTGAGCGGCCTCACACCGCCCGCAGTTCTCGACTATATTGCCGCGCACGGCCTGTATCGTGCGGGTCCGCCCATTTCTGACTGACTCAGCACTCCGCATGGATATTCGAAAACTGCAGCGCGTCGTGGTCGATGCCCTGGAAGACGTCAAGGCCCAGGACATCAAGGTCTTCGACACCACCCGCCTGACCAGCCTCTTCGATCGCGTGGTCATCGCCAGCGCCACTTCGAATCGTCAGAGCCGGGCCCTGGCCGCCAGCGTGCGTGACAAGGTCAAGGAACGCGGCGGCGACGTGATTTCGGTCGAGGGCGAAGATACCGGCGAGTGGGTGCTGGTCGATTTGGGCGATGCGGTGGTGCACATCATGCAGCCGGCCGTACGGGCCTACTACAACCTCGAAGAGATTTGGGGTGGCAAGCCCGTGCGCATGAAGCTGCTTGGCCCGTGAGCGCATGCTGCTCCGCTTGACGGCATGTTGCTGCCCTTGATTCATCGGCTCGAGCGTCCATGCTGCTGCGCGTGATCGCCGTTGGGCAGCGCATGCCGCACTGGGTCGACGAGGGCGTGGATGAATTCAGCCGACGCATGCCCCCGGAGTTGCGCATCGAATGGCGCGCCATCAAA
>JBEELY010000194.1:0-4486 GCA_041167925.1 Pseudomonadota bacterium
ACCACGCGCTGCCAGTGGGCCATGCGCTGGGGCAGACGTTGCGGGCTGAGTTCAAGCACGCTGCGCTTGGCCTGCAGGGGCTGGAGGGCACTGACCCCGAGTTCGACCGCCTTTTCGATGATCCAGTCCATCTTGTCACCCTTGGCCAGCGCCTGAGCCAGCCGGATCTGCAATCGCGCTGCTGGAGTCTGAGCGCCCGTTTCCTCGAGCAAGGCCAGCGCCGAGGACGGTCCCTGCAGCGTCAGCCGGCTTGCGGCCCGGCGCCCCTGTCCGTCAAAGAGTTCGATCGCATCACCGTCGCGCATGCGCAGGACGCGCGTGAGGTGGTGCACCGCATCGGCTGGAAGATTCACATGCCCGTCGGCAGGCCAGGGGCCCGGGCACCAGACGCGGGGGCGGCGTGCAGTGAAGGACTCCGTGGCATGGGGCATGGTGGGTGTGCAGTGCGAGAGGTTAAAATCCGAGATTAACCGCAATCATTTTTCAGGAGCCCAGCATGACCCTGCGTGTTGCCATCAATGGATATGGCCGGATCGGCCGCAACATCCTTCGCGCCCACTACGAGGGCGGCAAGAAGCACGATCTGCAGATCGTGGCCATCAATGACCTGGGTGACCCCAACACCAATGCCCATCTCACCCAGTACGACACCGCCCATGGCAAGTTCAGTGGCACGGTGTCGGTCGATGGCGATGCCATGGTGGTCAACGGCGATCGCATCCGCGTGCTCGCCAATCGGGATCCGGCGCAGCTGCCCTGGGGGGAGCTGGGGGTGGATGTCGTGCTCGAGTGCACCGGCTTTTTCACCAGCAAGGAAAAGGCATCGGCCCACCTCAAAGGCGGCGCCAAGAAGGTAATCATCTCTGCGCCGGGCGGCAAGGATGTCGATGCCACCGTGGTCTTTGGCGTGAATCAGAATGTGCTCAAGGCCTCGCACACCGTGATCTCCAATGCCTCGTGCACCACCAACTGCCTGGCGCCTCTGGTCAAGCCCCTGCATGACCGCATTGGTGTGCTCAGTGGCCTGATGACGACCGTTCATGCCTACACCAATGACCAGGTCCTGACCGATGTCTATCACGAGGACCTGCGCCGGGCCCGTGCCGCTGCGCACAACATGATTCCCACCAAGACCGGCGCTGCGGCGGCGGTGGGTCTGGTGCTGCCCGAGCTCGATGGCAAGCTCGACGGCTACGCCATCCGCGTGCCCACGATCAATGTCTCGATCGTCGATCTGTCCTTCATTGCCGCCCGCGACACCACGGTGGATGAGGTCAACGCCATCATGAAGGCCGCTGCCGAGGGCGAGCTCAAAGGGGTTCTGGCCTACAACACTGCGCCTCTGGTCTCGAGCGACTTCAACCACGACGCGCACTCGTCTACCTTTGATGCCACGCTCACCAAGGTCTCCGGTCGCCTGGTTAAGGTGTCGAGCTGGTACGACAACGAGTGGGGATTTTCGAATCGCATGCTCGACACCACGGTCGCGTTGATGGCAGCCCGCTGAAGGCAGCCCGCTGAAGGCAGCCCGCTGAAGGCAGCCCGCTGCGGGCAGCACGTGAGTGGCGCCACGCTGAGCGCGGCGCTTCTTGCCCAACTCCCGAAGTAATGCGCCTGGGCTCGTAGCGCACCGGGGGCACGGTGCGCCCTATGCAGCTCAGGCCGGCCGCAGGTAGTCGGCCAGGAGGGCCACCTCTGCGGCCAGACGGTGTGCCATGGCGCCGGTGCCCTCCGTGCGGCCTTCGCGGCCGGCGAGTTCGATGCGGGCGGCAAGCGCGGATGAGGTGCTTGCCCCCACTGTGAGCAGCGTGCCCTTAAGGGTATGGGCCCAGTGCCTCAACTGGGGCGCATCGGCGGCCTCTGCTGCGGCAATCACCTGAGTTGCCTGACTCGCTGCAGCCTCGCAGAAATGAGGCATAAGCATTTCGAGCAGGCTTTCGTCATCGCCCAGGGTGCTCAGGGCGGCCGCCCGCACCTCATCTCGCGAGGGCGGGTGGCCATCGAAGGGTGCTGCAGAGAATTCGGGCATGGCTTGAGTCATCGTTGTCTTTGAACCGCGAAGGGACGCTCCGGTGAGCCGAGCAGGGCGATCCGGTCGATCGTTCCAATGCTACGTCATCGGGACAGGTCTTGTTTGTTTTGCAGCGCTAAAATCCCGAGTCTCCTCTTTGTCACACGACCATCATGCCTGCTTTCAAGCGCCTGTCCGATCTCGAACTCGCCGGTCGCCGTGTCTTCATCCGTGCCGATCTCAATGTGCCTCAAGACGACCACGGGCTGATCACCGACGACACCAGGATTCGCGCGTCGGTACCCGCCATCGCGCATTGCCTGAAGGCGGGGGCGGCCGTCATGGTCACCTCCCATCTCGGCCGGCCCACAGAGGGCCAGTTTGACGAAGCCGCCTCGTTGTTGCCGATCGGTGAACGTCTTGCCGCGCTGCTTGGTCAGCCTGTCCGCCTCGCCCGTGACTGGGTCGCACAGCCGCCAGCTGTCGCGCCTGGCGAGGTCGTCCTGCTCGAGAATTGCCGCTTCAATGTGGGCGAGAAAAAAGACAACGAAGCACTCGCGCGTCGCATGGCCGCGATGTGTGATGTGTATGTCAACGATGCCTTCGGGACGGCGCATCGTGCCGAAGCCACCACCCACGGCCTCGCACGGTTTGCTGCGGTGGCTTGCGCTGGCCCGCTGATGGCGGCCGAACTCGATGCACTGGGGCGTGCGCTCGAGTCACCCCGCCGACCCCTGGTGGCCATCGTGGCCGGCAGTAAGGTGTCCACCAAGCTCACCATCCTGAAGTCCCTCGCAGCACGGGTTGATCAGTTGATCGTGGGCGGAGGCATCGCCAATACCTTCATGGCGGCCGAAGGCTTGCCGATCGGAAAGTCGCTCGCCGAGCCCGACCTTCTGGATGAAGCGCGCGCCATCATTGATCTGATGAAGGCAAGGGGTGCGGCCGTGCCCATCCCGGTCGATGTCGTTACTGCCCGCGAGTTCTCGGCCACGGCAGCAGCAGCGACCAAGGCCGCCGCGGATGTCCAGCCTGAGGACATGATTCTCGACATTGGTCCCCAGACCGCGCAGCAGCTTGCTGTACTGCTCCAGGCCGCGGGCACGATTGTCTGGAATGGGCCGGTGGGCGTCTTCGAGTTCGATGCATTTTCCGGCGGTACCGAGGTGCTGGCCCGGGCCATCGCAGCCTCGCAGGGCTTCTCGATTGCCGGCGGGGGCGACACTCTGGCGGCCATTGCCAAGTTCGGCATCACCGATCAGATCGACTACATCTCCACAGGTGGCGGGGCCTTCCTGGAGTTTTTGGAGGGTCGCGAGTTGCCTGCAGTTGCAGCCCTGCAGGCGTGTGCCTGATCAGGAGGCGCAAAAGGGATGGGGCTGGCCATGGGCGATGGCCCACAAGGCCATGGCCGCCATCCCGCTGAGCAGTAGTCCCGACAAGCGAACCCCCAGGTCTTGCATGGCGGGATGGCCCGAACGCATGCTGCCGAGCAGTCTTCCCAGAAGGCTTTGCACAACGATCAGCTGAAAGGCGGTGCCGAGCCCGAAGCTGGCCATGACCGCGGCGCCCCGGGGTGCGTCGCTGGCCAGCAGCGCCAGCGCCAGTGCCCCGCCCAGCAGTCCACAAGGCAGCAAGGCCCAACTCATGCCCAGGGCTGCGACCGGAAGCCTGCTAGCACCTAGCCCCCGCGATTGCGCCGCGTGCCACAGACGATGGGTCAGTCCATCGATCCAGGCCGGCATGGCACCCCGCAGCGCCAGAGCCAGTCCCAGGCTCAGGACGGCGGCGTTGAGCAGGACCCATACGGTGCGCAGCGGTCCTGCCCAGTCGGCGCCCAGACGCAGCGCTGACGAGGCACCGGCGACCGCTGCCCCCAGCAGCGCATAGCCCAGCAAACGCCCGGCATGAAACTGGAGCAGTCGGCTCATCGAAGGCTGCGGGGTCAATGCATGCTGTGCCTTGGACCGGTCCTCGGCCCGAGGGCGATCCAGGCTGATGATGGGAACTGCCCTTGACCCGCGGCCGACGGGCTTGCCTGCCACTGGCGGGCCTGGGTCGTGCGCAGGCAGCCCGGGCTTGAGTGCAGGCAGGCTCAGGGCGGCCTGCTGCAGTCCGGTGCACATGGCCAGGCAATGCACACCCCCGGTCAGGCCCAGGGCGAGTGCGGCACCAAGCAGACCGAGCAGATCCATGGTAGCGATCAACAGCGTGTTGTCGAGGCCCGCGCCCTGCCTCAGGCCCGGTCGGCTCGGGTGTTGATATTGGTCTGGTGGGGAGTGCCTGAGCGCGTGAGGCTCCAGACCGCCAACGCTACAAGGCTGCACACAAACCAGAAGGCAAAGAACGCAACCGAGTACACGGTATCGCGCTGGGCTTCAATGCGGAATCCGAGCAGGTTCATGTCATGCGGGTCAAAACTCGCAAAGACCAGCATTTCGATGAGGCAAGCGGCCAAAAACGCAGGCCACAACA
>JBEELY010000226.1:0-3506 GCA_041167925.1 Pseudomonadota bacterium
ACGCGCGCTGCGGGCGGCCCGATCGTCTGCGCAGGCCTGAGCCATCCGGGCGGCCGAGCACTCCTGATCGCGAAAGACGGTCAGGCCTTCCTTGAGCGTGAGCTGAAACCAGTCGCGACAGGTGACGCGATTGCCGGTCCAGTTGTGGAAG
The DNA here is from genome assembly GCA_041167925.1 of Pseudomonadota bacterium. Taxonomy (GTDB): domain Bacteria; phylum Pseudomonadota; class Gammaproteobacteria; order Burkholderiales; family Burkholderiaceae_E; genus UBA4615. Next base: position 152 of record JBEELY010000226.1, read on the forward strand.
TACTCATGGGCCACGACCGACTCCACTGCGGCAAAGTCGGCATCGGTGGCCAGGCGCGGATGGGCGAAGACATAGCGGGTGTTGAAGATGTTCAGCCCCTTGTTCTCCATTGCCCCCATGTTGAAGTCCGAAACCGCCACGATCATGAAGCGGTCGAGGTCGAGCTCGAGTCCATAGCGCTGCTCGTCCCAGCGGATCGACCGGATCAGCGACTGCATGGCATGGTCAGTGCGATCGCGCTGTCCAGGCTCGACCCAGACCTGCAGCAGGGCGTCCTTGCCGCTGCGCCGGGTCAGGGTTTCTTCATGTGCGACCAGGGTGCCTGCGACGAGCGCGAACAGGTAGCTCGGCTTGGGAAAGGGGTCTTCCCAGAGGGCGCGATGGAGACCCTCAGGCAGAGGGCCGGATTCGAGGAGATTGCCGTTGGACAGCAGCACCGGATACTGCGCTGCATTGGCAATCAGCTCGACCTGATAGACGGCCATGACGTCAGGGCGGTCAGGAAAGTAGGTGATACGCCGAAAGCCCTGCGCTTCGCACTGCGTGAAGAAATTGCCATTGGACAGGTACAGACCCGACAGGTCGGTATTGGCCTGGGGGCAGATCCTGACCACAGTTTCAAGCTCGAAACGTTCGGGCGGGGCATCGATGCGCAAGCCGCGCTCGTTCACATGAACACGCTCAGGGTCGAGTGGCTGACCGTCAATAAGCAACTCGAGCAGCTCGAGATGTTCGCCGTCGAGCCACATGGCGGGCTGGTGTGAGGCGCACGCGGGCGATCTGCGGATCGACAGGCGCGAACGAATGCGGGTATCGACCGGGTCGAGCGTGACGTTGAGGTCGATGCGATCGACCTGATAGTCCGGGGGGGTGTACTGGTCGCGGTGGATCGTCACCGCCTGATCATTGGGCATGCGGATGCTGGCTTCGGAACTCATCCGCGCGAGCTTATCTGAGTCGGCGCTCCATCCACCAGTTGGGCTGCGCAGAGGCGAAGGCGCCACTGGCCTCGAGCCGCTGCGCCAGCGCCAGCGAAGGCAGTCCGACCGAGGCTTCGATCAGCCATACCGTCTGGGAGAGTCTGCGTGTGGCTTGCACGCCCTGCTGACGGAACAAGGCCTGGCTTTCTGCTTCGGTCAGGGCGGTCTTGAGCGTCACGACCACCCCACCTGGCAGGGCCCTCAGTCGACCCCCTTCATCGCGAAAGACCGGGGAAGACAGCGCATCAGGCTCGCCTGAGCGCAGCGTGACGCTGCGGTCACCGACACGGGGCGCGAAGTCGGCCACCATGCCTGGCACGAGGGTCAGGCTGCGCCATCGGCCGCCTTCAGTCCAGCCGAGCGGGCCGGACTGCGCCTGGGCGCTCGCGGGCGGCAGCGCAAAGAGGGTGAGCGAGAGCACAAGCGTCCGGACGATCGCTACCGCGGCCGCACTCGAGCCCAGTCGCCTGCGGAGCTTATCGGCCATGAACGATCACCCTCCATTTCAGGATGCGGCCGGTGTCGATGTTCACCCGGTCGGAGACTCGGAGTGTCCACACGCCACTGGCGGTCTCGTCGAGATGCCGCACCGACCCGAATCGCCAGGCGCTATATGCGCCACAGGCATCCGATCCACCTGTGTAGCACCGTCTTTCGGAGACGAGCCGGCTGTTGCCGCCCTGTGGGCTGCCCAGATCGATCCTGAGATCACCATGGTAGGTGTGGGTGGTGGTGAGCTCGATTTCCACGAATTCGATCCGGGTGATCTGAGGGCAGTTGAGCGCGATCTGCACCTGCACGCCCGTTGCATCGTTGTCCGGAATGGGCCGGTCAACCTGCTGTTCCCCACTGTCGCACTGCCGCTGCTGGGCTGCGCCGCCCATGGAGGACCAGGTCCGTGCCGCGGCCACCGCTGCACCGGCATCGATCACGCCGAATCCGTAAAAGGGATGAATCCAGCGACCCGCAGGCGAAAGTGACCATTCCGGATCGCTGGCGTGATTTTTCCGCGCCGTGATGGCCAGCAGATAGGGCACGTCGCGCCAGCTGAGCGCCGGGTTGACTGACAACATCAGTGCAGCCACGCCGGAGACCATGGGCGTCGCCGCCGAAGTACCCGAAAAATCAGATCGCATGCCGCCGTTGATCGCGGTGGTTGTGATGTTGATTGCGGGGGCGCAGACCAGCACGTTGGCGCCGGGCTCCGTGCCTTCTCCACCCGAGAAACGCATCCGTTCGCCCTGCTGATTGACGCCACACACCGTGATCACGCCGCGCCGGTTCACGAAGCCGTCTAGGTTGGCATTGTCGGCCTCTCCGCCATTGCCACCGGAGAACACGAAAATGGATCCCAGGCCGCCCCGGCCCTGCGTGATGCCCGTCTCGATGGCCTGGGCGAACAGGCTGCCGCTGTCGCTGACCGCGCCCGTGTCGGGAGACCCCCAGCTGTTCTGGTACACGGCGACACTCTGGTTGCCCCGCGTGAGCGCATCGAAAATATCGACATCCAGAGAAGTTGACAGTGCATCGTAGGCCACCAGACCCGCTCGAGGCGCGACTCCGGAGCCACCGACCAGGTTGTCCTTGCGGGCCAGTGCGATGCCCGCGACTGCGGTGCCATGGTCATCCTCTGCAAAACGGCAGGGGATGGGAGCGAGACTGGTGTTGCCTGGCCTGAAACTCACACTGCCGGCGGCCAGATTGGGGTACAGGTCGGGATGGGTGAGTTCGATCCCGTCGTCAACCACCCCGATACGCACGCCTTCTCCCTGGGTCAGGCTCCAGGCGTTCAGCGCACGAATGTCTTCCCCGGCCGAGGCGCCATTGCTGCCCGTACTCTGAAGATGCCATTGGAATCCCAGATCCGGGTCAGTGCCAGTCAACAGGGGGTTGTTGGTCACCGTGTAATTCAGATCGCACCCGGCCCCCGCCATGAGCACGGTTCCGGTCGGGATGCTCGCGCCGAGCTCGGGCCGGAAGATCTGCCCCTGGCTGCCACCGCCGCATCCTGGCAGTGCAATGGCGCACAGCAGGCCAGTGAGGGCGAGCAGCCGGCGCACCCGACTGCACGGGACGGTGCAGGCGGATGGCGTTTCTGGCAAAAGGGCAAAGCCCGAAGAGACCATGGCGCGATGACGGGACATGAGATTCGGGACGCAATGTAACCCGAGTCGCCCGTGCGGGGTCGTTCGTCCGTCAGACGGTTCGTTAGGCTTGCGTCAGAGGCTGAGGGCATCGAGCCCTTTAAGCAGGTCGTTGATCAGATCCTGGGCATGTTCGAGTCCGATTGAAAGCCGCACAAGATTGGGCTCGATGCCGGCCGCTCGCAGGCCGTCGTCATCGAGCGTGCCGGCCCACATCGACGCTGCATGAAC
>JBEELY010000030.1:0-4765 GCA_041167925.1 Pseudomonadota bacterium
TGCTCTTTGACATGGCCAGCGCGGGCGTCACCACCAAGCCCATCCGACTGATCTCGGGCAAGTCGCCCTTTTGCGAGACCTTCTTCGACAACGTGCGGGTTGAAAAGCACAACCTGGTCGGGCAGATCAACCGCGGCTGGGATGTCGCCAAGTACCTGCTCGGCCATGAGCGCGCCATGATCGGCGGCACCGGCAGCGCCGACATCGCACGTCCCCTGGGCGAGGTGATCGCGGGCCTGGTGGGTACCGATGCGCAGGGCCGCATTGCCGATCCGCTGCTGCGGGCCCGCGTGGCCGAATTCGAAGTGGATGAAGCGGCCTTCAGGCTGACCATGGCGCGCTTTGGCGATCTGATGCGCGCCGGCCAGGCCCATCCGGCCTATCCCTCGGCCCTCAAGTACTACGGCTCGGAACTGAACAAGCGGCGCTACGAACTGCTGGTGGCCGCAGGCGGCAGCGATACCCTCGAATGGGACAGTGATCGCTCCAACCATGGTGCCACCGTGCGGGCCTGGCTGCGCACCAAGGCCAATTCCATCGAGGGCGGCACCAGCGAAGTGCAGCTGGGCATCATCGCCAAGCGCATCCTCGAACTGCCCGGCGCCTGAGCCCACAGGAGATAACGACATGAGCCTGCTGCTCAACGAAGAACAATCCATGCTGCGCGATAGTGCGCGCAGCTTCATGGCCGAACAGGCCCCGGTCGCTCAACTCCGCGCCCTGCGCGACGCCAATGAGGAGGCGGGCTTTTCCCGCGAGGTCTGGGCAAAGTTTGGCGAGCTTGGCTTTACCGGCATCCTCATTCCTGAAGCCCACGGCGGGCTGGGGCTGGGCTTTGTCGAGGCCGGCACCGTCATGGAAGAAATCGGCCGCAACCTCACCGCCTCGCCCTTCCTGCCCTCCTCGGTGGTGGCGGCAACCCTGATCATGCAGGCCGGCAATGATGCCCAGAAGGCCCGCTGGTTGCCCGCACTCGCCAATGGTTCCCTGATCGCCACGCTGGCCCTGGAAGAGCATGCCAAGCATGCGCCCGAGCGCATCGCGCTGCAGGCTAAGCGCGAGGGCGCGGGATTCGTGCTCGATGGCAGCAAGACCTTCGTGATTGACGGTCATGTGGCCGATCTACTGATCGTGGTGGCGCGCACCAGCAGCGCAGGACTCAGCTTGTTTGTGGTGCCGCGCGATGCTGCGGGGCTCGGCATCGAGCGCGTGGCGATGGTGGATTCGCGTCCGACAGCCCGCCTGCAGTTGTCGGGCGTGCGGGTGGGTGAAGATGCGTTGCTGGGCGCGATCGACGGTGCTGCCGCGCCGCTGGGCATCGCGCTCGATGCAGGCCGTGCCGCTGCGGCAGCCGAATTGCTCGGCCTGGCTGATGAAGTCTTCACGCGCACGACCGACTACCTCAAGGCGCGCAAGCAGTTCGGCAAGCTGATCGGGGAGTTTCAGGCACTGCAGCATCGTGCTGCGGATCTGTATTGCGACATCGAGCTGGCACGGGCCGCCGTGATGGGTGCGCTGCAGGCCCTGGAGGCCGATGCGGCTGGCGCCATGCGGGAGGTCGCCGTGGCCAAGTCGCGCGCCGGTGCCAGCGCCACCCGGGCCGTGCAGGAAGGCGTGCAAATGCATGGCGGCATGGGCATGACCGATGCGTTCGACATTGGTCTGTTCATGAAGCGCGCCCGCGTGCTGCAGGAGTATCTGGGTGACTCGGCCTTCCATGCGGATCGCCTCGCCCGCAACACAGGCTACTGAGCTGGCTCGCCAGCCCGCTCCATCACCTCATTCAACAGGACAAGAGACCCATGAATGACCGCGCACGTTTCACCAGCATGGCCGAATGTACAGCCGAAGACTGGGCCATCATCCGCAGCCACACGCCAGAGTTCACTCGGGCCCTGCCCGATCGCATCCTGGCGCACCTCAAACTGCTTGATGGCGATCATGGCGGCTTCGCGGTCGACCGCCTGACCCACTCGCTGCAGACGGCCACCCTGGCCCTGAGAGACGGGCGCGATGAGGAGTATGTGGTCTGCGCACTGCTGCATGACATCGGCGATACCCTGGGCTGCGCCAATCACTTCGATGTGGCGGCGGCCATCGTCAAGCCCTTCGTGAGCGAGGCCAACCACTGGATGGTCCAGCAGCACGGCATCTTCCAGGGCTATTACTTTTTTCATCACCTGGGGCTGGATCGCAATCTGCGCGATCAGTTCCAGGGGCATGAGCACTATGGGCGCACCGAGGAGTTCTGTGCGCTCTACGACGGCCCGGCCTTCAATCCCAAGGGTGAGACGCTGCCGCTCGAGCACTTCGAACCCATGGTGCGGCGGGTCTTTGCCACGCCGCGAAACAGCATTTACCGCAGCGTAGTATCGGTCGCCGAGTAAGCACGGGAAAAGGCGAGGATCACCTCGCGCACCACCCTGCGCTGGGGCACAGGCAGGCGCAAAAAGGCTTCGAACAACTCACGATCCTCAAAGCCCACCCCTGCATCCCAGCGGGGCTTGCGCTGCTCGGTGCGCAGGGTAGTTGTTGCGGCGTCGCCAAACAGCAGGGTCTGGGGCGGCACGGCCAGCCACACGGCCAGCACCAGGAGTTTGTCCTGAGAGGGCAGGGTTTCACCCAGAAGCCAGCGGCGTACGCCGTGCAGGGTCATGGGCTTGCCCCAGAAGCGGCTGTTGAACTCGCGTTCAAGCACGGCCGGCCTGGGCGGGTAGCCCGCCACTTGCATGGCCGAGCGCAGACGCTCTGCAAACTGAAGCTTGGTTTCACTCACCCGAGCAACATAACCAAGCCGCGGGAAGGCGGATTGACTTGACGCAATCCGCAAGTCGATCACGCTACATCCGGTTAAATCTAATACCAAAGACGGATATTTCCGGAATGACGCAGGAATAAATAAAGGGGCCCAAGGCCCCTTTCTTCCCGATTCACGCAGATGAGGCAGGCCAGGCCGCCAGGCACCTCAAGGATGCCCAGCAGGTCTCCGCCCTATTGCATGCGGATCAGTAGACCTCGAACAGGCCCGCCGCGCCCATGCCGCCGCCGATGCACATCGAGACGACCACGTTCTTGGCGCCGCGACGTTTGCCTTCCATCAGCACATGGCCAGCCAGACGGGCGCCGGTCATGCCGAAGGGGTGGCCAATGGCGATCGAGCCGCCATTGACGTTGTACTTCTCGGGATCAATGCCAAGCTTGTCGCGGCTGTAGAGGCACTGGCTTGCGAAGGCTTCATTGAGCCCCCACAGATCGATGTCGTCGATCTTCAGGCCATGGCGCTTGAGCAGCTTCGGGATGGCAAAGACCGGGCCGATGCCCATTTCGTCGGGCTCGCAGCCGGCGACCGCCCAGCCCTTGAAGGCACCCATGGGCTGCAGGCCGCGACGCTCGGCCTCGCGGGCCTCCATCAGGACCAGCGCCGCAGCGCCGTCAGACAGCTGGCTGGCATTGCCGGCGGTGATGAACTTGCCCGGACCCTTGACCGGCTCAAGCTTGGCCAGACCTTCCAGGGTGGTCTCGGGCCGGTTGCACTCGTCGCGGTCGACCACGTAGTCGACGAAGGATTCGGCCTTGGTGACCTTGTCGACCACCTTCATGCGGGTCTTGACCGGCACGATCTCGTCCTTGAACTTGCCTGCAGCCTGAGCAGCAGCCATGAGCTTTTGCGAGCGCAGGGAGTACTCGTCCTGGTACTCACGGCTGATGTTGTAGCGGGCGGCCACGACATCAGCGGTATCGATCATGGGCATCCAGAAATCCGGCGAGATTTCGGTCAGACGGTCGTCACGACCGCCGCCGCCACCGCCCTGGAAGGTGATGGAGTCGACGCCGCCGCCGACCATGATGTCCATGCCATCTTCAACAATGTTGCGGGCCGCCACGGCAATCGCGTTCAGGCCCGACGAGCAGGCGCGATGCAGGGTCATGCCCGAGGTGGTCACCGGAAGACCGGCCAGCAGAGCGGCTGCACGGGCCACATTGCCCGAGGCGGCCACGCAGCCGGAGATGACGTCCTCGACCTCGGCGGGCGCTACGCCCGAGCGCTGCACGGCATGCTTGATGGCTTCGCCGAGCATGGTCATGTTGGAAGTGTTGTTGAAGCCGCCGCGCGCGGCCTTGGCCAGGCCGGTGCGGGCATATGAAACGACGACTGCTTGCCGCATGGGAAGTCTCCTCGGGTAATGGGACAATTCGGGTATGGTCGGCATCAGAACCGATCCAACCCCCGAACCTTACAGGAGAACCCCATGAGGCCCAACACCGCACTTGCCAAATGGCGTGCCGGAATTCAGACCATCGGCGGCTGGCTGTCCCTGGCCAATACCCACAGTGCCGAGTCACTGGCCCATGCCGGCTTCGACTGGATCGTGGTCGACATGCAGCATGGCCTGATCGACATGAGCGATCTGCGCGTGATGCTGCCCGCCATTTCCACCAGCGAGACCACGCCTCTGGTGCGGGTCACCTGGAACAATCCGGCCGAGATCATGAAGGCACTCGATGCTGGCGCCATGGGCGTCATCGTGCCCATGATCAACAACCGTGCCGAGGCCGAAGCAGCCATCGCCGCCACAAAGTACCCGCCCCAGGGCATGCGCTCCTTCGGTCCGATCCGGGCAGCGCTGTATGGCGGACAGGGCTATGCCGCCGAGGCCAATGACCAGATCGTCTGCATCGCCATGGTCGAGACCCGTGAAGGGCTGGACAATCTTGAAGAGATCGTCAGCACCCCGGGTCTGGGGGGCGTGTATATCGGTCCGGC
>JBEELY010000356.1:0-4995 GCA_041167925.1 Pseudomonadota bacterium
TGCTGTTGACCCGCACCTTGGGACCAAAGGCAAATGCAAACGAGCGGGTCAGGTTGTTCAGACCCGCCTTCGCTGCGCCATAGGGCTCGGCTGTGGGTGCCGGGTTGGCGGCAGCCACCGACGAAATATTGATGATGCTGCCGCCCTCGCCTTCAGCCATGCGCTCGCCAATCAATGCCGAGAGCCGGTAGGGACCCTTGAGATTCAGCGAGACCACCTTGTCGAACATGGCCTCGCTCACTTCCGAGAGCTTGCCGTAGAGCGGCGACATCCCGGCGTTGTTGATCAGGATGTCGACCTTGCCGAAGTGGGCATAGGCGGCATGCACCAGCGCATCGCAGTCGTCCCAGCGGCCCACATGGGCCGCAAGAGGCAGCGCACGCCTGCCGATGGCGCGAATCTCCTGAGCCACGCTCTCGCAGTTCTCAAACTTGCGCGAAGCCACGACCACATCGGCACCCCAGGCGGCGAGGCCCAGGGCCATTGCGCGCCCAAGGCCGCGGCTGCCGCCGGTGACCACGGCCACCTTGCCGGTGAGATCGAACATCTCCCGGGCATGTTGAACCATATCCATTCTGACTGTCTCCTTTTGGGTGGTGGGCTCAGACCAGCGGCTTGCGACCGTCACGCCAGGCCTCGGCAAACTCGGGGGTGTAGGCGGCTTCCGGGTCTTGGCGGACCATGCCATCCAGCCGGTGGGCGTCGTCACCCACCAGAATGCGCCAGCGTCCTGCCTTCACCCCATCGAGAATGATGGTGGCCGCCTGCTCGGCGCTCGTGGGCGCGTTATCCCGAAACTCGACAGCACGCTGATGCAGCAGCTTGCGGATGACCTCATCGGGCGCCTCAGCCACAGGCGCGCCCATGCGCACCATGCGTTCACGCGCTGCGGCTACGCTGGCTGCCCCCATCTCGAGCGCACTGCCATGGCCAAGCACCTGCCCGGTATTGAGCGCGATCGAGGTGCCGATGTGGCCGGGCATGACCACCGAACAACCCACATGGGGCGCATGCAGACGCAAGTCATTCACCAGCGCCTCGGTGAAGCCCTTCACTGCAAACTTAGCCGCCGAGTAGGCCGTGTGCGACACGCCCGTCCCCAGGCTGGCCCAGAAACCATTGACGCTGCTGACATTGACCAGATGCCCGCGATCAGCCGCCACCAGCAGAGGCAGGAAGGTGCGGCAGCCGAAATAGACGCCCTGCCAGCAGATGTTGAAGGTCCGCTCCCATTCGGCACGGCTGGCCTTCAGAAAACTGCCGCCACCCCCAATGCCCGCATTGTTGAACACCAGGTTCAATGACTGCACACCATGCTCGGCCAGGGTGGCATCGCGAAAGGCCTGGAGCGCAGACTCCTGGCTAACATCGGCGACAAAGGTACTGACCCGTGTACCTGCGGACGCTCCGGCAAGACATTCGTCACGCGAGGACTTCAGCCCCTCGGCCGAGAGATCGCACATCGCGACATGAACACCCTGTGCACTGAGCTGTCGTGCGAGTGCGCGGCCAATGCCGCTCGCGCCTCCGGTAATGACGGCCATCTGGCCAGTTTCAATCTGCATGGTCTGTCTCCTGTGTCGTGTATGAATCGGTCATGCAGGGCCTGAGCTCATGCATGCACCTCTTTGAGAATGCCCTGCTCGCGCAGGGCCTCGATGCGTTCCGGCGCATAGCCCAGCACCTGACTGAGCACTTCGCTGTTGTGCTGGCCGAGCGTGGGTGCAGGTCCTCGCACCTGAACACTGGCATCCGAAAACTTGGGCGCGCTGTTGATCACGTCGATTCGGCCCAGAACCGGATCGTCCACCGGGGTGATCATCTGCCGGGCGATCACCTGAGGCTGTCGGACAGCCTCGGGCACGGTCTTCATGACGCCCACCACCACATGATGGGCCGTCAGAATGCGATCGGCCTCCTCGCTGGACAGTTCGGCCAGCCAGGCTGCGAAGATCGCATTGGCAGATTCACGATTCTGCTGGACGGCCTCGAGAGAGCCATAGCGCGGGTCTGCGAGCAGTTCAGGCCGCCCCATGGCCTTGCACACATTCTGCCAGGCTCGGAAATCCGGCCCAATGTTGGCCGTGACATAACCGTCGCGTGTGCGGTGAACCGGGTGATAACCGGGATTAACCACGCCATCGATGAGACATCGCTGCAAGGTATCGTCATTGGCAGCAAACAGGGAATCGAAGAGCGCCAGATCAATCCGCTCCCCGCGGCCCGTACGTTCGCGCTTGTAGAGCGCCGCGCAGATAGCCCCAAACGCTGTGATGCCAGTCACGACATCGGCAATCGCAACGCCCGGGCCAAACGGTGCAACTGGCTCCGCGCGGTGCAAGGCCTGAATCGCCAACCAGCCGGTCATGGAATGTGCGATGTGGGCATAGCCTGGTCGGTGGGCATTGGGCCCGGTCTGTCCAAAGCCGCTGACCGAGCAGTAAATGAGCCCGGGATTGAGTTCGCGCAGTGTCTCCTCGCCAAGGCCGAGCTTGCTCATGACACCAGGAGTGAAGGCCTCGATCAACACATCGCTCACGCGGACCAGCTCGCGGGCGATCTGCAGCCCCTCAGGGCGGGTGAGGTCCAGGCACAGGCCCTTTTTGCCGCCATTGTGCTGCACATACATCGCTGAGCGGGCTGCACCAGCGCGATTGGTCTGACGCGCGGCATCGCCCTCAGGAAAGCGCTCAATCTTGATGACCTCGGCCCCATGGTCGGCGAGGTAGCGTGCGGCAGACGGTCCGGCGATCAGCGCAGTGAACTCAAGCACGCGCACACCCGAGAGGGCGCCCGGCCGCGGCTCGGTCGCATTGGCCGCGCGAGGGTCTTGTAATGTCATGAAGTCAGGTCTCCTGACTTCAGCGTATCACGCGCCTGCCACAGGCTCCTTCCGGATCGGCGCAAAGCGGACCGCATCTCCAAGCAGCCCGAGCAGATCGGACAGTGCGAGCTCCAGACCCAGGCGCGGATCGCCCGCGCTGATGTTGACCTTGGTCAGTTGCTGCAGCCTGGCATCGAAAACGACCGGAATGGATTCGACCAGCGAGATCGGCGCTACCGAGCCCAGCACATGCCCGGTGATCTGCGTGATCTCCTGCGGACTGGAAAAGCTCAGGCGGGTGAATTCGGGCCAGGCCGTCCGAACCTGTTGCGTGTCGAGTTCGGCATTGCCCGCAAGGCAGGCCAGCACAAAACGCTGCTGGCGGTCCTTGAGCAGGATGCACTTGATCATCTCGTGCTCAGGCACCCCACGCTCGGCTGCCGCCAGCGCCACCGTGGGCGCTGCACGCAGATGGGGCAGCTTGCGGACCATGATGCCGCGCGCGGCGAGACGGCCCATCACGCCGGTCATGGCAGCCCCGGCCAGGCTCGCCTGGATCACGCAGCGCGTCTCATGCCAGCCAGACTCGTCATGCAGCAATTCAGCCTCACCTCGGGCCGCGAGTTGTTGCAGCCAGGCCAAAGGATGATGGGGCGTGAGAGGCAGGCGGACTGGCTCGGTGGACTCCAGCTGATAACCCTTTGCCGCCAGGGTCGCCAGGGACTTAGGCCGGTTGGACAGAGACCCCTGCACGAAGCTGAGCCGGCCCCCGTCATTGAGGTAGTAGCCTGCCAGTGCCTGGATGGCGTCATGAAAGAGCCGACCATCGGGGCCCGATCGGTAGGCCAAAGGGAGCTGGGGCAGGTGATCATCCGATGAGGGTATCGAGGGCGGATTCACCAGGATGTGGTCGAAGCGCTGCTCGCCCAGCGGCGAGAACAGACTGCCCTCACAAACCTGCACGGTGGCCTCGAGGCCGGTCTGATGCACGAAGTGGGCCCGATTGCGCTGAATCAGACGAATGCAGTCGGGGTCGATGTCACTGAAGCAGACCCGGCCTGCACCGAGCAGCAGGGCCGCGAAACCTAGCACGCCATTGCCCGCCCCCAGATCGAGCACGGACTCGCCCGGCCGGATGTTCATGTGAGCGAGAAGCAGGCGGGTGCTCTCAGAGGGCAGCATGGCCCCCTCACCATCGAGGGTGAGGCTGAGCATCCGTCCGGTGGGCTGATGAAGCCAGCGCAGGGTCTGCAGGTCAGCCATGACGGTCGGCAGGATCAGCTTGCTGAAGTCGTTCCATCATGCCTCGCTTGATTCGATCCATGAGTCGGATCAGGGGCCAGCAGCTTAAAAGGAAAATGGCGCAGGCCATCAGGTACAGGGGCAGCATCATGGCGGTGTTGCCGGTGGCGCCAATCACGGTATTGCAACGCGACAGCAACTCGGGCACACCAATGACCGAGGCGGTGCTCGAGGCCATCACGATGATGAGCGCATAGCCAGCCCAGGAGGGCAGAAAAAGCAGCGCCCGCCCATGTTCGCCGGTACGCCAGGCTTGAATTGCGGTGCCGAGGTTGTCTGCACAAAAGCCGGTAACTGCAATCGACAAGGCGAGCGAGGCCTTGAGCCATCCAGGAACCGTGATCAGACCGCTGATGCCGGGCAGGCTGAACTCTGCCGGCAGCATGAAGGCCAGGTAGTACAAGAACACGAAGGTCGGCACGTTGCGGGTGAGTTCGGTCAGCGCACGACCGCTGCGCTGCACCCCCCGGCGCTGCGACATCCTGAGGCGGGCCACGCCCAGCCCGAAGCCGGTGCCCAGGCCCATGGCCACCGCCGAGATCAACAGATTGAACAGGAAACCCTGGAGCAGATACGGCAGCCAGGTCCAGGCCTCGACAAACACCTGCACTCCACTCGCTGGCGATGCTTGCGTGGCCAGGCTCATGTCCTTGTCCTTCGCACAAGCCACTGCTCGACTCGGGCGAGCCCGTGGACCACAGCCATGATGAGCAGCAGAAACACCAGCAGCACGAGATTCATCATGACACCGACATTGCCGCGCTCGGCCATGATGGTGGTCGTGACGTTGAGCAACTCCGGCACGGCCACGGCCGAGGCCATCATGGTGGCCTTGGCCACATTGACCAGAGCCGCGACCACCGAACCGC
>JBEELY010000437.1:0-2946 GCA_041167925.1 Pseudomonadota bacterium
TTCGTGGCTCATCCAAGGGTGGCCGGTGGCAATCGAGCAAGCCATGCTGATAGAGACAAAGCTCTTTCCGGCCTCTGGATCACCAAACATCACGGCCAGCGTGTTTGCCTCCAAGTGGCCCTTGATGATCCACTCAGGCGGCTTAGCGCTGGCGATCAGCTCATCAGCGGCGATAAAGAGAGGGCGAGCACTGGCCGGAAAATCGTTTCTTGGCGACAGAAATTCTGCGGACTTACCCTCAGGATACCGCCAGGCCGACTCCAGGCACCGAAGGGCCTCCTGCCTGTCCAGCGGGGGTTGGCAGTTGTCGGCAAAGGCCATGATAAGCAGTCGGGCCTCTTCAAGACTCGCACCTCTGGATCGCAAGCTGCTTGCATATTTGAAGGCCGTTTCGTTGCGTTTGCCCTCGCCCACGCCATGCGGAGCACGCAGCACCGGATTGGACGCGTAGTTCTCTAGGCTGGCCGCAGGTGCCTCGTCCTTGATCTTGCCCAAGTCAATATCAAACATGCTGCATGCCTCATTCAGGTCAAATACCTGCTCGGGGTTCCACTGATCCAGCCGGACACCGAACGGCTTGCCCAGCGTGGTCTTTGTGTTGCGCCCTCTGGGCAGCCGGACATACCGCACGCAGGCGTTGCCACTGGCGTCGTTGCCAACGCGCTTGCCGCAGGCCCGCATGACGCGATCCACCAGGCCCTTGTTGCGGGCGTCAGGATCATTCGGGTCGATTCGGATGCCCGCCTGGAACTTGCCCGGGCTGGTCTCGATCACATAGGTCGGCACGCCGGCCACATCAGTCAGCACAACGTCGTCAAGGGTGAGGACAGCCAGCCGAACGAAGTTCTCCCCACGCCGGGCTATCTCGCCTTCATGCGCCTGTAAAACAGCGGTTGAGAAGTAGCAGTTGTGATCTGTGGCCCCGTCGATCAACCCGCCTTGAGCGGGCTTGCATGCGTAGGGCCGCCCTGCCCAGGGAGGATTCTGTGCGCTCGGATCTGTCGGGAAATGGCAGACCCAACTGAAGGTTCCATCCTCAAAGCCCCCGTACAGGACGCGCAGGAAGTCGCTGTTGGATACCAGCGCAGGATTTGCCGCACCAGCGCCCGGCAGAGGCGCGGTGAGGCCATTAATGCCCCTGGCGAGGCCTTGTTCATGTGGTGCATTCATGGTTGTGCCTTGCGCAGCTCTCGCCGTTGTGCACTAGTGCCTAAGGTCAAACAGCTCTCCACTGCGGCCTGGCGTAGCCTTGAGGCTAGGCGGTTGCCGGTGCCGCGTGTGTTGTCTGATGGGGTCGGTTTCATTGGTCGGCCTCCGGGTCATCCGCCACCAGGTCGTAGGGGCAACCGTCAAAGGCATCGTCGATCTCAAGTGCGAATGCGCCTGGCCCGAGCCTGAAGACATCGTGCGTCCCCGCCGCGAGCTCACGGTGGTACTGCGTCTCGCCGATCCCGATCATGTTGAGCAAACCAATGCGGGCGGGCAGCCCGGCCGCCAACTTCGCCTTTGGCAGGGCGTCAGATGCCCACTGCGGCAGCACCACCTCGACCGGCCGCCAATCGCGCAGGGCCTTGACCCGCGCCTTGATTAGGTCATCGTTCATAGCGCGCCTCCTTCAAAATGCGCACTACATCAGCCACGAGGTAAAGCGACCTCGCCCGCCTGTTGACCTGGTCGAGCTCGACCTTGTGCCCGATGCGGCCCTGAGCCGCGTGACGTTCAATCCAATCGGCGCTGCGCTGGATAGCGGTCAGGAGTTGGCGCTTTGTTGCCCACGGCCCCATCCCGAGCAAGTTGCCCGACGCGCCATAAGCGGTCAGAATTTCAGCCGCCTGTTGCATGACGGCACTGTTGTTTAGGGCCTCGGTCGTTGGCGCGACCGGGTGCCCGTCTTCTCGGCGGCTCATTTTTTCACCCTCCCGCAGACCATCCGCTCGATCGCTGCATCGACATCGAGCAGCCGATAACGGATCGCTCGCCCGGCCTGCACAAACGGAATCTGCCGCTGACCACGACGGTCGTCTCGGAGGTATCCAACGGTGAGCCCGCGGGCCTCGGCAACCTCCTGCTCGGTCAGCAGCCGCTTGGGATCGATCGGGGCGTTCATCGCTTTGCCCCTTGCGCGGCCACCAAGACCTCAAGTTGGACTTTCAGCGCGGCCAGGGCTTCGGCCTGCTCGTCCAGACGCTCCTCGATCAGGCTCGGCGGTGGGGCGGACGGCGCGCTGCCGTCGCCTTGGATAATGTGCCGGGCGAGGGCGTCATAGGCCGACTGCCTGTGGACTAAGGCGATCTTTTTGCCAGAAATCGAGATCGTCGTGATCTCGACGCCGGCGGTGTGCAAGATTGCCTTTAGTTCGGCAAGCCGTAGATAGAACCTGATCGCAACTTCCTCGACCGGCACGAGTCCTTCAATGTTTTGGGTTGTGGTGGGCATCGGGTGCCTCCGTGGTTGGTACCCCACGAAGTCTCCCGATCTGACTTGCGGTGCCGAAGCAGACCGCAACTTTTTTTATTCCTGCCGCACCGCCCTCATGTACGCCGCCCTCTGGCTATCGCCCAGCAAGGGCAGCTTCGACAATTTGCACAGACGGTCGAACAGGGCTCGCCGTTCCTGCCTGTTCTTGTGAGCCGCCATGGCCTGGCGTGCGGCCGTCCTGTATTTGGCTGAGTTGTCCTCGGTCTTCGAACACATCGTCTCCCGAGCCTCAGTGTTCTTCTGCTGGACAACAGCCGCCGCATCGCCTGTCACCGCGACCAACAGCCCGACGTCCTGCTGCAGGGCAAGGACGCGGTTCTGCAGCGCCAGCACAATGGTTTTGTGCGCAATCCAGGCCTTGGGGTCGGTCTGCTCAAGTCGAGCAATCTCAGTATCTGCCCATGCGTCGGCATCGGTCTGCGCGGGCTGATCGTGCAGGGACTCCAGGTAGGCCTCGCTGGCCGTGCG
>JBEELY010000085.1:0-2909 GCA_041167925.1 Pseudomonadota bacterium
ACCTGCTTCTGAATGATCACGCCCTTGTGCACCGGAAAGTGCACCTTGAGGTCGCGCACGCTGAGGATGTTGTCTTCAGTCATCGAGGAAACACGCCTTGTGATGACGGGGGCCGATCTCGCGAAGAATCGGCCGCTCCTGGAGGCATTGCGCGGTGGCCTGCCTGCAGCGGGGTGCAAACGCACAGCCCGGAGGCAGCGCAGCCAGATTCGGCGGCTGGCCTTCGATGGGCACGAGCCGCTTGCGCGTATCGCCATCGAGACGCGGAATCGAGGCGAGCAAGCCCCGGGTGTAGGGATGCGAGGGCTTGGCGTAGAGCTGCATGGCGGGCGCACTCTCGACCACCCTGCCGCCATACATGACGATCACGCGATCGGCATAACGAGCCACCACGCCAAGATCATGCGTGATCAGGATGAGGGCTGAGCGGGCCTTTTTAGCGAGGTCCTGCAGCAGATCGAGCACCTGCGCCTGTACGGTCACATCCAGGGCCGTGGTGGGCTCATCGGCAATGATGAGCTGAGGCTCGCAGGCAAGCGACATGGCAATCATGGCGCGCTGGCGCATGCCGCCCGAAAACTGATGCGGATAGGCATTGACCCGCGTCGCGGCATCGGGAATGCGCACAAGATCAAGCAACTCGCGGGCCCGCTCGATAGCGGCCGTCCAGGGTGCCTTGCGATGCAGATTGACCGGCTCACCGATCTGTCGCCCCACCGTGATGGCCGGGTTGAGCGAGGACATGGGCTCCTGAAAGATCATGGCGATTCGGTTGCCCCGGATGGCACGGATGCCCGCATCGTCGAGCTTGAGCAGGTCCTGGCCGTCAAACACGATCTCGCCGCTCACGATCTCGCCCGGCGGATTGGGGATCAGGCGCAGCAGCGAGAGCGCGGTGACGCTCTTGCCCGAGCCCGACTCGCCCACGATGGCCACCGTTTCGCCCGAGTGCACATCGAAGGAGACATTGTCGACGGCCATGACCGTGCCGCGCTCGGTACGGAACCGGGTCGACAGGCCACGAACACTCAGCAGCACATCGCCTGCCGGCGCCGTGGTGTTCTGCGGCTCGGCCGCGGGGGTGTGTGCTTCGGTCAATGCGGTCTCACTCATGGCATCCAGATTGCGGTCTCGCCCTTGCATCCCGGCTCAATAGCCCATTTTCTTTTTCAGATCCTGGTCGATCCAGATGCGGGCATACACGGGGCCTGGGCGTCCGCCCCCTCCCCGCAGCTCGCCGTCATAGTTCTTGACCCAGGGCCAGTAGGCTGAAAACTCCAGGGGCGTGGGCAGCCACACGAAGGGCGCCTGATCAAGCATCTCGCGGTTGATGGCCTTGAGGGTGCGCTGACGGCTGGCCTCCACACGATCGGAAAACATGGCGTCGATGCGCTTGTCCAGAGCCGGATCATTGACCATACCCGTGTTCCAGTTCTGCCCTGACTTGAAGAGCTTGGACACCGAGATGGTCGGGCTGCCATGGGCCGTGCTCATCAGGTAGCCGGCCGAATGCGCCTTCTTGATCTGCTGTGAATAGAAGGCGCCGTATTCGAGGGTCTGCACCTGGGTCTTGATGCCGATTCGCTCGTAATAGGCCACCAGCATGGGCAGCATGTCGAGTTGCGCAGGCGCGCAGGCACACACCGTGAGCCGGAAGGTAAAGCCGTTGGGATAGCCTGCCTCGGCCAGCAGCCTCTTCGCCTTGTCGGGGTTGTAGGTGAACAGCTCCTTGACCGAGTCAGGCATGGCCGACAGGGACTCGTAATAGCCGGTCCAGTCGGGGTGCATCGGAAACCCGAGCATCACGGCGTTGCCGCCATAAAAGCCTTTGATGATCTCGTCCTTGTTGACGGCCATGTTCATGGCCCGCCGCACGCGGACATCATCGAAGGGCTTCTGATCGGTGCGCAGCGAGAGGTAATAGCCGGTATTGGCCACACCACTCACCCACTTGATCGCAGGCGCGTTTTTCTTGAGTTCTTCCACGGCCTGCCAGCGCACCGTCTCGAGGATGTCGAGCTTGCCGGTGCGCAGCGCAGCGTGCTGTGCGGCTTCGTCCTTGATGGTGCGCACCACCAGCCGATCCGCAAAGGGCAGCTTGTAGGACACACCACCGATGGTTTCCTTGTCCCAGTAGACCGGATTGCGGGAATAGGTGGTGGAGTTGCCCGAGATGAAATCGGTCAGAAGAAACGGGCCGGAACCGGTGTGGTTCTTCCATTGCGCCATGCCGGCCTGAGCCAGCTCCCGGGGAAACACATGGCCGTAATGGCCATAGCCCGAGCGCATGTCCCACTCGGCATGGAAGTCCTTGAAGGTGAATACCACGGTGTGCTTGCCGGTGGCCTCGACCTTCACGATGTGGTCCCAGTACTCCTTGGCTGCCTTCGGGCTCTTGCGTAGGTGCTCGTAGCTGAAGGCCACATCGTCGGCCACCAGTTCGCGCGCGGCCATCACGCCTTTTTTCTCAGGGAACATCACGCCCTGGCGCAGCTTGATCTCCAGGCGCAGGGGGTTTTCGATCCAGCGCCAGGACTCGGCCAGCTCGCCCCGAACCGCATCCAGCGGAATGTAGTTGTTGTCGCGAAAGCGATAGGGGCCGCCATTACGGCGTGCCTTGGAAAAATCGGCGGCAAACAGCCGCTCGATGTAATGCCCGGTGTCGTCGGCCTGCTTCCAGTGCCAGTCGGCAAGGTCCCAGCTTTGCGCGCTCAAGGTGACATAGATGTTGCCCACGCTGAGCGTGCCGCCATATTTCGGCACTTCGGGCGCGGCCGCGGTCTGCGCCACAGCGCCCGTGGCCTGCAACCCGACCGCAGCGGCGGCCGAGAGCAGAACCTGCTGGAATCGTCGCGCAGAGGGTCTCACTTGAAGCCCATCTTCTGCTTGAGCGCCTGGTCAACCCAGAT
>JBEELY010000219.1:0-9468 GCA_041167925.1 Pseudomonadota bacterium
AACGCTCGCGGCGCACATGGTCATCCACCGGGATGAAGTGATGCACATTGGCGTCCGAACCCCACTGCGCGGCATTGCCAACCAGCAGCGCATCACGCAGTTCGTCGACGGTCTCGGGCAGGGTCACGCCATAGCCCTGGGCCGCCATGGCATGCAGGGTATTGAAGAGCGATTCGAACACACCCAGAAAGGCGGCTGTGCCGATGTTGCCGGCATTGGGCGGGAAGTTGAACACCACGATCGCTACACGGCGCTGGGCCCGCTCACTGCGTTTGAGCGCCACCAGACGCTCGACCCGCGCGGCCAGTGACAGGGCGCGCTCGGGGCAGGACGCCATGTCCTGGGCGCGCTGACTGGCGCTGAAGGTGCAGGCATGGGCACAGCCAGTGCAGGTCACTCCGGCTGCGCCTGGACGTCCGCCAAACACCGTGGGGTTGGTGGCGCCATCCAGTTCGGGGATGGCCACCATGATGGTGCTCTCGACCGGGGACAGTCCACGCTCGGAACCGCCCCACTGGTCCAGGGTCTGGAACTCCACTGGATGCGCAGCTACATAGGGCACATCGAGTGAGGCAAGCACGTCTTCAGCGGCCCGGGCGTCGTTGTAGGCTGGCCCGCCGACAAGAGAAAAACCCGAGAGTGACACCAGCGCGTCGATGGTGGGCGCGCCATCCCGGGTGAAGAAGCGGTTGATTGCAGGCCGGGCATCAAGTCCGGCTGCAAATGCGGGAATGACGCGCAGGCCCCGCGCCTCCAGCGCAGCGATCACGCCGTCATAGTGGCCGGCATTGCCGGCCAGCAGATAGGAGCGCAGCAACAGCACACCTACCGTGCCCTGGGTTGCCTTTCCATCAGGCAGCGCGGGCAGGTCTTCAAGCCTGGCGCTCAGCCGGCCAGGCATGCGGGGATGGTAGATGCCGAGCTCGGGGTACTCGACCGGATCGGCCACCCGGGTGCTGCGACGCAAGCCCTTGCGTGGACCATCGGCATAGCGGTCGATCAGGAAGCGGACCATGTTGGCCACGTTTTCTTCGGAGCCGCCGAGCCAGTACTGCAGGGTCAGAAAATAGGCGCGCACATCCTGCGCGGTGCCGGGAATAAACCGGAGCAACTGGGGCAGGCGGCGCAGCATGCGCATCTGGGCCTCGCCGCCAGTGGCCTGCTTGCTCTTGCCGTCCTTGTCGGAGCCGCGCAGTTTTTTGAGCATGGCCATCAGGCCCGAGGCGGGCTTGCCCATGTCGAACTTGCCCAGGCGCGTGACCTTGACCACCTCGCTGGCCGACATGGCGCAGACCATGGCATCACACTGCTCACGTCGCGCCATCAGCGCGGGCAGCAGCGGCTGGAAGTGATCTTCCAGGAAGAGCATGGTGACGATGACGATGTCGCCCTGAGCAATGTCATGAAGGCAGCGCTGCAGCAGGCGATCGTCATCGGCCCACTCGGAGGCGGCATGCATCGTGAGGTTCAGACCGGGCAGCTCGCGCACCAGCTGAGCACGCGCCTTTTCTGTGGCGGTCGCCAGGTGGGTGTCCATCGTCACGATGACGACGTTCACCGGGGTGCGCTCAGCGCCCGAAGTGCGACTTCGCATCGTAGAGGGTCTCCACCGTGATCAGGGCAAGGCCGCGCTCGCTGGCAAAGCGCTCGGTATTGCGACGGGCCTTGCCTCTCACGAAGAAAGGAATCTTTTTCAGTTCGGCCTCGGCTTCGGCAGCCCAGGTGGTCACGACGATGCCCGCCTCGGAGGCGGGCCGGATGGCGGCGTGTCCAGGGGCGGCGGCGGGCGCAGAGGCCATGACCGGTTCGCTAACAGATGCGCTGGACTGAGCCTCGGTCAGGCCTGCGGCATGCATGTCCTGCTGCGCGTTCGCCTCGGGCTCCCTGGGCACCATGGGTGCGGTGCGGCCCAGATGCGAGGCCGGAGCATCCTCATGAAACTCGAAGTCATGACGGAACATCGTGAGCAGATGCTCTTCGAGGCCCATCATGAGCGGCTGCACCCAGGTATCGAAGAGCACATTGGCACCCTCGAAGCCCATTTGCGGTGAATGCCGGGCGGGGAAGTCCTGCACATGCACCGGCGCAGAAATGACTGCACAGGGCACGCCCAGACGCTTGGCGATATGCCGCTCCATCTGGGTGCCCAGCACCAGTTCGGGATGCAGCGCGGCCACCTGCGCTTCGACCTCGAGATAGTCGTCGGTGATCAGGGGCTCCACGCCGTAGAGCTTGGCGGCCTCGCGTATCTCACGAGCAAACTCGCGATTGAAGGTGCCCAGGCCCACCACCTGAAAACCCATCTCGGTGGCAGCAACGCGTGCTGCAGCCACAGCATGGGTGGCATCACCAAAGATGAAGACCCGCTTGCCGGTGAGATAGTTGGAATCGACCGAGCGCGAGTACCAGCTCGCACGGGCGCCTGCCGCCAGGGCGGGGGCCGGATCGACCTGCGCCAGTGCGGCCACTTCGCGGATGAAGGCCTCGGTGCCCTGCACGCCGATCGGAATGGTGCGGGTGAAAGGCTGACCCAGGCTGCGCTGCATCCATTGCGCGGCGGCCTGCGCCGTTTCGGGATAAAGCACCACATTGAAGTGGGCCGCGCCCAGGCGCCCAAGATCGGCGGGCGTGGCCCCCAGCGGCGCAACCACATTCACCTCGATGCCCAGCTGCGCCATGATCTGACGGACTTCACGCAGGTCGTCGCGATGCCTGAAGCCCAGCGCAGTGGGGCCGAGCAGGTTGCAGCTGGGCCGCTCGCTGCGGTCCATGGGCTTGGCCAGGTGACGCACGAGCTGATAAAAAGTTTCGGAAGCGCCCCAGAGCTCTTTGCGCTGATACGAGGGCAGCTCGAGCGCCACCACCGGAATCGGCAAATCGAGGGCTGAGGCCAGACCGCCCGGGTCGTCCTGGATCAGCTCGGCGGTGCACGAGGCGCCCACGATCAGGGCTTGCGGCTTGAAGCGCTCTACCGCCTCGCGGGCGGCCTTCTGAAAGAGCTCGGCCGTGTCCTTGCCCAGATCGCGCGCCTGGAAGGTGGTGTAGGTGACTGGCGGACGCGATGGCAGCCGCTCGATCATGGTGAAGAGCAGGTCGGCGTAGGTGTCGCCCTGAGGGGCATGCAGCACGTAGTGCAGGCCCTTCATGGCAGTGGCGACACGCATGGCGCCGACATGGGGCGGGCCTTCGTAGGTCCAGAGCGAGAGTTGCATGTCGCGCTCCTGGGCCTCAGGCTGCCAGCACGGCCCGACGGGCCAGGGGTCGTGCAAAGAGCTGGGCCAGGTCGGCTGCCTGCTCATAGCCATGCACGGGCGAGAACACCAGTTCGATAGACCACTTGGTGGTCAGGCCTTCAGACTCAAGCGGATTGGCCAGGCCGAGGCCACAGACCACGATGTCAGGGCGCGCCTGCCGACAGCGATCAAGCTGGCGCTCGACATCCTGGCCCTCAGAGAGCACGACGCCTGAGGGCAGCAGGGCGATCTCGGGAGCCATGTGCTGGCGATGCAGATAGGGCGTGCCGACTTCGATGAGTTGCATGCCCAGCTCTCGCGACAGAAAACGCGCCAGCGGCAACTCAAGCTGGGAGTCAGGAAAGAAGAACAGGCTGCGGCCGGCGAGCGTGTCTCGATGCCGCGCCAATGCATGCTGGGCCCGCTCGCGGCGGGGCGCCACCACGGCATCAAACGCACTGCGCGCCATGCCGGCCGCCTGCGCGGCCGCCCACAGCCATTCGGTGGTGCCTTCCACGCCAAAGGGGAAGGGCGCGGCAAGCCGCTCCAGGCCCCGGTTTTCTAACAGACGCGCGGTTTCGGCCAGAAAGGGCTGGGCCAGCAGCATGCGCATGCCAGGCCGGATGGCAGGTAGCGACCGTGCGCCGCGTGGCGGAAAGAAACTCACCGAGCCAAGGCCGAGTTCGCCCAGAACCCTGCGGAACTGGTCTTCCACGATATCGGGCAGGGTGCCGACAATCAACAGGTCTGCAGCGGGGGTCGCCTCGGGCAATTCGGGCACCAGCGCTGCCAGACAGGTGTCTTCGCCCTGGGTGAAGGTGGTCTCGATGCCGCTGCCGGAGTAGCTCAACACCCTCACGTTCGGGGCAAAGCGGCCATCCAGACGCTCGGAGGCTCGCTGCAGGTCAAGCTTGATGACCTCGGATGGACAGGAGCCCACCAGGAAAAGCATGCGGATGTCAGGCCGGCGCTCGAGCAGCCGGGCCACGACCCGGTCGAGTTCGTCATTGGCATCGGCCAGACCAGCCAGGTCGCGATCGTCGATGATGGCCGTGGCAAAGCGCGGCTCGGCAAAAATCATGACCCCGGCGGCCGACTGCAGCAGGTGGGCACAGGTGCGCGACCCCACCACCAAGAAAAAGGCGTCCTGGATTTTGCGATGCAACCAGATGATGCCGGTCAGGCCGCAGAAGACCTCACGCTGACCACGTTCCCGAAGGACGGGGACATCATCGCAACCCGGTGTTGCCGGGTGAAGTGGGATGACCGGGCTCATGCAGCCTCCGGTTGGGCGTGATTGGCCTGTGCAGCAGCCAGGCGGGCCGCCCGCAGCTTGAGCACGAATTGCAGGGCGTTGATGGCGTAGGTGGCGTAGGCCACCAGCGCCAGAATCATTTGCTGACGGGTGTCCAGAGCGCCAGTGAACAGGGCCACGAGATAGACGGTGTGCAGGGCCAGAACGGCCATGCTGACCATGTCTTCCCAGAAGAAGGCCGGGGCAAAGAGGTAGACGCCGAAAACGTCTTTTTCCCAGATGCAGCCCGTGACCATGATGGTGTAGAGGGTCAGGGTCTTGGCCACGATGGAGGCCGTGGCCGCAAGCTCGCCCTGGCCTGTGGCCAGATAGCGCCAGACCAGCGCAATGCTGATCAGGCAGACGAGGAATTGCAGCGGCGCGAGTACGCCCTGAACCAGGGTCCAGGGGGACGCATCACGACGCCGACGCTCCTCGGGGGTGTACAGGGGTCGCCCAGGACGGCGGCCCATTTCGGTGTTCATGGACGCAATCTAGACCGGCCTGACCCTTAGTGTCAACCTTTCTTGACGTCATTTGTCTATGACATTAATGTTTCTTCTGCGGGCCTTCTGTTCTTTCATGTCCAGCGCTCTATCGAACACGAACTGGACATAGACGAAATTAGGCTGGTCAAACCCTTGACAACAGTCCAGCTTGCCTTTGACACTGACTGGACGTCGTCAAAACCATGTTTGTCCAGGCCACAAAGAGGGCCCGGGCGGATCCTCAACCCATCGCCAGGGGTATGGATCCTGACTGCCAGGCTCGTGCCGGTCCCCAGCCGGTCGGGCCGTCCACCAATGAAGCAAAGAGACCGGGGAGCTGGCTGGCATGGAACGATCAAAACAATCCGGCAGCCGGTCACAGCCCGCTGCACGTGCCGACCGGGCTGAATCCCAGGTCCGGCTAGCCCTTGGCGAACAGGTGGTCCGACCTCACGTCTGGCTGCGCCAGACCATCGAGACCACTGTCCTGCCCAGGCTTGTCACCGATGCGCGCGCCGAACTGCTGCTTGCGCCCGATGGCCAGGGCCCTGACCCGATGCGGCCCCATCCTGAGGACGTGCACATGCTGGCCGAGTTGCTGCTGCGCGAAGATTTCGATGCCTGCGAGCGCTTCGTCGAGCGATTTCAGCAGGCGGGCTATTCCGCCGAACACATCATGCTGGAGCTGCTCGCACCCGCCGCCCGTGTTCTGGGCGCCAAATGGGAGTCCGATGCCTGCCTGTTTACTGAAGTCACGCTCGGCCTCGGACGCCTGCAAGGCATGGTCTTCGGCATGGGGCGCGAGCCCGGGGTCGACCCGGAGGGTGTTCAGACACTGCCAGTGGCCGGACGCCGCGCGCTGCTGCTGGCCATGCCGGGATCGCATCACACCCTGGGCGTGCTCATGCTCAGTGAATTCTTCCGGCGTGGCGGATGGGATGTCTGCAATGAAAGCTGCGATGCTCAGGCCGAAATCCTGGCTCTTGTGAGCGATCACTGGTTCGACCTGATCGGCCTGTCAGCCAGTACCCAGGCGCATCTTGATGCCCTGCCTTTGGTTATCCTCGCGCTGCGTCGGCGTTCCCGCAATCCGAACGTGGTCGTGATGGTCGGGGGCCCCTCCTTCGCTCAAAGCTCTGAACTGTCGCCCAGCGTTGGCGCCGACTTCACTGCCTCCGATGCCCGTCAGGCACTTGACGAAGCGGTGCGCTGGGTCGACCTGAGCGCAACACGAAGCTGACCTGCCTATGCGCCGTCCCGTGTCCGTCCCTATTTTCGTTCCGCTGTCCTACTCGTCGTGATCACCACCGCCCCCCTGACCCAGGCCTTTGCCGCCCTGCCGCCAGAGGAGTCAGCCGCGCTGCTGATTGCGGCCACTGACATCACCCTGCTGATCGACAAGCAGGGCACGATCCGAGACCTGCAGGTGGGCAGCGCCGAACTGGCCGACATGGACCATTCCGACTGGGTCGGCCGGTCGTGGTCAGACATTGTGAGCATCGAGAGCCGGCCCAAGGTCAAGGCCCTGCTCAATGAGGCGTTCGGGTCGCAGGAGCAGCATGCGGCCAACCGCTGGCGGCACATCAACCACACAACCACCCAGGGTCAGGATCTTCCGCTGCTGTATTCGGTGCTGCCGGCCGGCGAAGGGCATGTGCTGGCCATCGGCCGCGACCTGCGGCCCTTCACCCGCATCCAGGAACGCCTGATTGCTGCTCAACAGGCCATGCAGCGCGACTATGTCCGTCTGCGCCAGTTGGAGTCTCGCTTTCGGGCCCTCTTCCAGGCCATCGCCGAACCGGTGCTGATCGTTGACGCCTCATCGCTCAAGGTGGTCGAGGCCAATCCGGCCGCGGCCGAACTCTTCAGCGAAACCGTCCGCAAGCTCTTCGGCCGGCAGATCACCGACTGCTTTGATACGGGCAGTGGCCCCAAGCTGCAGACTCTGCTCGATTCTCTGCGCGGCACCCGACAGTCCGAGGCCACGCCCCAGCGTCTGACCACGGCGGCAGGCCTGGGGGTCGATGTCTCAGCGTCTATTTTCAGACTCGATGGCAGCACTCTTTTCCTTGTGCGCATCCCTGGCCTGCAGTCCGGTGCAGCCGAGCCCCTGACTACCGCGCGCCGCCCGCTCATCGATGCGGTCGATCATGCGCCCGATGCCTTCGTGGTCACCGAACCGTCCGGCAGGGTGCTCTATGCCAACCTTGCTTTTGCAGAACTGGTCCAGCTCGACTCGCCCGAGGCGGCCATTGGCGAATCGCTCGATCTCTGGCTCGGGCGCTCGGGAGTAGACCTGGGCGTGATGATGGCCTCGCTGCGTCAGGGCGATGCAGTCCGGCTCTTTCCGACCCTCATTCGAAGCCGCTTTGGCAACGAGACCTCGGTGGAGATCTCGGCTGCGCCGGTGCTCGATGCCCGTACCCCCTGCCTGGGTTTCACCCTGCGGGATATCGACCGTCGACCCCAGACCGAAACCCGAGAGGGTTCGGGCCTGTCGCGCGCGGTCGGCCAGCTCACCGAACTGGTGGGGCGCGTGCCGCTCAAGGACATCGTGGGCCAGACCACCGACATGATCGAGCAGATGTGCATCGAAGCGGCTCTGCATCTCACGCGCGACAACCGCGCAGCGGCGGCTGAAATGCTCGGCCTGTCGCGACAGAGCCTGTACGTGAAGCTGCGTCGCTACGGCCTGGGCGACATCGGCGCCGATGACGGACAGTAAGGCCGACGTCGACGGTCGCGGCGAGTCCGACCTTGGCAGCCTCGATAAATCCAGGGCGGGCGTTCCAGACGACTCCGGGGTCGGCGGCCCGGTCGTCGTGGTCGCACTGATCGATTTCAAGCCAGGCTCTCGCCTGTGGGGCTGGTCACGCATCGTCATGCGCTCGGCGGCATTGGCCGGTACGCCCGGTCTGCGCTTTGCCAAGGTCATGGGCAGCGGCAATGAGGGCGGCTTTGGTCTGAGGCCCAGTACCTCCATGCAGGGCCTGTTCTGCGTCTTCGAGGATCTCGCATCGGCCCGTCAGTTCACTGACCCTGACGGCAGGCTGCAGGCCTGGCGCGACCGTGCGCGCGAATGTTTTTGCGTCAAGCTTCGTCCCTGGTCAAGCCGCGGCAGCTGGTCAGGCATGCGCCTTCCGGTCACTGCAGCGCGGCCTGAAACCGGACCGGTGGCCTCACTCACCCGCGCCTCGATCCGGCCGGGACGAGCAGCCGCCTTCTGGCGCATGCAGCCGGCGGCCGAGCGCTCGCTCGCCGGCGCACGCGGCGTGCGTCTGGCCTGTGGCGTTGGCGAAGCCCCCCTGCTGCGTCAGGCCACCTTCAGCCTGTGGGACAGCGTGCAGGCCATGGATGCCTATGCGCGCAGTGGAGCCCATCAGGCGGCTATCGAGGCTTCTGCGCGCGGCGGCTTCTTTTCGGAGTCGATGTTCGTGCGCTTTGCGCCCTTCGAATTTCAGGGCAGCTGGAAAGGCCAGGCCTGAGTACGGTGCCGACCACAGAGCGTCATGTGGTGGTGGTGGGGGCAGGTGCGGGCGGCCTGTGTGCAGCCATTGATCTGGCCCGCCAGGGCCTGCGGGTCACCCTGCTCGAGGCCGCAGACACGCCTGGCGGCAAGCTGCATCAGCGCCAGGTGGACGGCGTGGGCATCGATAGCGGTCCCACGGTCTTCACGATGCGCTGGGTCTTCGACAGCCTGTTCGAGGCCGCTGGCACCCGTCTTGAGGACCATCTGCAACTCGAGCCTCTGACCATTCTGGCGCGTCATGCCTGGGCCGGCGGCGGTCAGTTCGACCTGCATGCAAATCCACAGGCTTCGGCTGAAGCCATCGGGCGCTTCAGCGGTGCCGCCGAGGCCCGACGCTTTCTGGCCTTCTGTGATCAGGCCCGCAAGGTCTATGACACCTTGGAGGGCCCTTACATCCGCTCCACACGGCCCGATGCGGCCTCGCTCACCCGGGCCATCGGCCTGGGGGGCACGCTCATGCTCTCGAGCCTGGGGCCCTTTCGCGATCTGTGGCGGGCGCTGGCCAAGCACTTTCATGACCCGCGCCTGCAGCAGCTGTTTGGTCGCTATGCGACCTACTGCGGCTCTTCACCCTTTGAGGCGCCGGCCACCCTGATGCTGGTGGCTCATGTGGAAATGCTGGGGGTCTGGGCCCTGCAGGGCGGCATGATCGCGCTGGCCCAGGCGCTGTCTGCGCTGGCGCAGCGCCTGGGCGTGACCCTGCGCTGCGGCGCAAGGGTCACGGGCCTGCAGCTTAAAAATGGACGGGTCTGTTCGGTCACGCTGCACAATGGCGAGAAGATCGAAGCGGATGAGGTCGTTTTCAATGGCGATGTCAATGCCTTGGCGCAGGGTCTGCTGGGAGCGAACGCTCGCAGCGCCCTGCCCGCCGTACCTCTGACCGACCGCTCTCTGTCAGCCGTGACCTGGTCGCTTCGGGCCAAG
>JBEELY010000232.1:0-6200 GCA_041167925.1 Pseudomonadota bacterium
CCTGTGCTTGCCTTGAGCTTCGATCTGCCGGGCGAGCTCATGCCGCTGCTCATGCTGAGCCTGCTCCTGGGCACCCCCATCCTGCTGTGCATCGGGGCGATCGCCTCCGCCCTGACCCTTGGGCTGAAGGGGGGCAGTACCCTGGTCACCTTGCTGTGTCTGCCGCTGTATGTGCCGGTCCTGGTCTTCGGCGCGGGAGCGCTCGAGTCTTCGATGGCGGGTCTGTCTGCCCAGGCGCATCTGGCCCTGCTGGGCGCTGGTATGCTCGTGGCCGCAGCCGTATCGCCCTTCATTGCCGCGCTCGCCCTGCGCATCTCGGTCGAGTGACCCTCCTGACTCGCATGAACCTGTTCCGCTACGCCGCTCCGCAGAGTTTTTACCCGCTGGCTGGCCGTCTGCTGCCCTGGTTTGCCGGGCTTGCCACGGTACTGACCGCGGTGGGTCTCTACATCGGCTTTGCAGTTGCACCGACCGATTTTCAGCAGGGCGAGGTCTACCGGATCATCTTCATCCATGTGCCCTCGGCCTGGATGGCCATGTTCGTCTATCTGGTCATGGCGGGCTACGCGGTGCTCACCCTGGTCTGGCGCTCCAGAATGTCCTCCCTCATGACCCGCGCGCTGGCCCCCACCGGAGCCCTGATGGCAGCGATTGCGCTCTACACCGGAGCCATCTGGGGCAAGCCCACCTGGGGGGCCTGGTGGGTCTGGGATGCCCGGCTCACCTCCACCCTGATCCTGCTCTTTCTGTACCTGGGGTACATGGCACTGGTCTCGGCGATCGAAGACCCGGTGCGTGGTGATCGTGCCGGAGCCCTGCTCCTGCTGGTGGGCGTCATCAATGTACCCATCATCTACTTCTCGGTGCGCTGGTGGAATACCCTGCATCAGGGCGCGAGCGTGAGTCTGACGACCGCCCCAAAAATGGCCCAGACCATGCTTGCAGGCATGTTGATCATGAGTCTGGCCGCATGGATGTATACGATCGCTGCGGCGCTTTACCGGGTTCGCACACTCATTCTCGACCGTGAACGGCATACCCGCTGGGTACGTCAACTTCACGCCCTGGAAGGTCGATCCAGCTCACGCCGGACGTCCTGAACTTCCGACCTCACGATCCCTCCACCATGGCCGAGCATCACTGGACTTTCATCGGCATTGCCTACGGCCTCACGGTAGTCGTCCTGGCCGTGGAGTGGGTCGTGCTGAGGCAAGCCCGCAAGCGCACCCTTGAAGCAGTGCAACGCGAACGCGACTTCGAAGAGATGCCCTCATGAGTACGTCTGCCCCCCTTGAGCAGGGCACCGGTTCGCCTCGAAGGATGAGCCCTCGCAAAAAGCGCATGGCCTGGATTGCGCTTGGTCTGGCGGTGCTTGCCACGGCCATCGGACTTGTGTTGTATGCACTGTCCTCCAACATCGTGTTCTTCTTTACGCCGACGCAGGTGGCCAGCGGCGAAGCGCCACAGGGTCGTGCCTTTCGGGTGGGCGGTCTGGTCGAGCCAGGCAGCCTGCAGCGTGAAGGTGTGCAGGTCCGCTTCAAGATTACCGACAACGCCAAAACCGTTCCGGTCACCTATACCGGCACCCTGCCCGACCTGTTCAAGGAAGGCAAAGGCGTGGTCGCGCAAGGTCAGGTGGGCTCCGACGGCGTGTTCAAGGCCAAGGAGGTTCTCGCCAAACACGACGAGAACTACATGCCGCCCGAGGCGGCGGCTGCGCTCGAGAAGGCCGGGCATCCCGCCAAGGCGCCGGGCTACGGGACAGTCAAGCCATGATTGCAGAGCTGGGCCACTTTGCCCTCTGGCTGGCGCTGGTGCTGGCGATCGCGCAGTCCGTGCTTTGCCTGCGGGGCGCACATCGCGCCGATGCGCGCTGGATGCAGTCAGGTCTGCATGCCGTCAATGCGCAGTTCCTGCTGGTGGTGCTTGCGTTTGCTGCGCTGGCCACCGCCTTCATTCAGAGCGACTTCTCCATCATCAATGTCGCGCACAACTCCAACTCCAAGCTGCCGGTCGAATACCGCTTGGCCGCTACCTGGGGTTCACATGAGGGTTCCTTGCTGCTCTGGGCACTCATGCTTGCGGGCTGGAGTGCAGCGGTCAATGCTTTTGGCGGCGCCTTGTCCACGGTCTTCAAGGCCCGTGTGGTGGGTGTGCTTGGTCTGGTGGCCACCGGCTTTCTGGCCTTCATGCTCTTCACATCGAATCCCTTTCTTCGACGCTTTCCTGCGCCTGCCGACGGACGCGACCTGAACCCGCTGCTGCAGGATCCCGGCATGGTCATCCACCCGCCCATGCTCTACATGGGCTATGTGGGCTTCTCGGTGGCCTTTGCATTTGCCATCGCCGCCATGCTGGGCGGACGGGTCGATGCCGCCTGGACGCGCTGGGCCCGGCCCTGGACGGCTGCCGCCTGGTCGTTTCTGACCATCGGCATTGCTCTGGGCAGCGCCTGGGCCTACTACGAACTGGGCTGGGGCGGCTGGTGGTTCTGGGATCCGGTTGAAAACGCCTCTTTCATGCCGTGGCTGGTCGGCACAGCCCTGATGCACTCCTTGATCGTGACCGAGCGCCGGGGTGGCTTTCGGGCCTGGACGCTCCTGCTGGCGATCGCAAGCTTCAGCCTGTCCCTGCTGGGCACCTTCCTCGTCCGCTCGGGCGTGCTGACCTCGGTGCATGCCTTTGCAAGTGATCCGCAACGCGGACTGTTCATCCTCGGGTTTCTCGTCATCGTGATCGGCGGATCGCTCACCCTCTTTGCCTTGCGCGGCCCTTCAGTCACCGGAGATGCACCACCACCGCAGTTCGGTGCGAGCTCCCGCGAGGGCTATCTGCTCGCCAACAACCTACTCATGGTGACGGCGGCCGGCTCGGTGTTGCTCGGCACACTCTATCCGCTGCTGCTCGACACGCTGGATCTGGCCAAGATCTCGGTTGGTCCGCCTTACTTCGAAGCCGTGTTCTTTCCGCTGATGGCACCGGCTGCGTTTCTGATGGGCGTGGGGCCGCTGGCCCGCTGGCGCGATGCACCCCTTCCTTCGCTCGCCCACCGCCTCAAATGGGCTTTTGGTATCGCACTGATCACCATGATCGCCACCGTACTCCTGCGCGATCAGGCCGGAGCGGGATCGGTCTTCGGCAGCATCGCTTTTGCCAGCGGCATTTTTTTGGGCATCTGGCTGATCCTGGCCAGCGCGCTCGCCCTGCACGACCGGTCCTCGCAGATCAAGGCGCCAGGACTCATCGCGCGGTGGCGGTCACTGCCGGCGAGCACCTGGGCCATGGCCCTGGCCCATGCGGGCGTCGGCGTGTTCTGTATCGGCGTTGCGGGCGTCAAGACCCTCGAGGTTGAGGTCGACTCTGCTCTCGGCCCCAATCAGAGCCTCACGATCCGGGGCTATCAGCTCACGCTGACCGGCATGGGTGAGTTCGAAGGCCCCAATTACCGGGGCGTGCGCGCCAGGATCGAGGTCCGCCCCGAGTCAGGTCGCATGTTCGTGCTCGAACCCGAAAAGCGCTTCTATCCAGTCACGCAATCGGTGATGACCGAAGCCGCCATCGATTCCGGATTCACTCGCGATGTCTATGTTTCCCTGGGTGAGCAGTTGCCCGATGGCAGCTGGACCGTACGGGCCTGGGTCAAGCCTTTCATCGACTGGATCTGGGCGGGCTGCTTCCTGATGGCCTTGGGAGGGTTCCTGACGATGGCCGACCGACGCTACCGCGCAAAGCGTACTGCCGAGGTCGCTGCGGAGTCGCGGCTGACTAGCCGCGCTGGCGCCTGAATCCGCGGCCACGCACGTATGCGCTCTCTTCGGTTTCTGATTCCTGCAGCGGTGTTCGGCGTGATCGCAGTCATGCTGCTGCTGCGTCTGCAGTCGGGCCGCGATGCCAAAGAAATTCCCTCGCCACTCATCGGCAAGATAGCGCCCGCCTTCAGCCTGCCGCAGCTCAAGCAGGCGGATCAGCCCTGGTCGCCTCAGGCCATGCAGGGCAAGGTGTGGTTGCTCAATGTCTGGGCCTCGTGGTGCGTACCCTGCCTGGCCGAGCATCCGCTCATCATGCAGGTGGCGCGGGAGGGCAAGATTCCGGTGGTCGGCCTGAACTACAAGGACGAGACCAGCAATGCCCTGGCGTGGCTAACCAAGCACGGTGATCCCTATGCGGTCGTGATCTCCGATCGGGCAGGCCGAGCCGGTTTCGATTACGGCGTGTATGGCGTGCCCGAAACCTTTCTGATCGATGCTCAGGGAGTCATTCGCTACAAGCATGTCGGACCGCTCACTCCTGAGGTGCTGCGCGACCGGCTCGGCCCGCTGATGAAGTCTCTGGCGCCGTGATCTCGTTGTTGCCGATCAACGCCAGGAAGGCACCATGACCCCCACAGCCCTCCCTGACCCCTCCCCTGCAGAAGCCCAGGCCTTGCTGCGCAGCGAGCGCTTTCGCAAGCTGGCTGGCGAGTTGCGTTGTCTGGTCTGTCAGAACCAGACCCTGGCCGATTCCAACGCCGAACTCGCCGGCGACCTGCGTGCAGAGGTGCTGCGGCAAATGGCCTCCGGCAAGGACGATGCTGCCATCAAGACGCATCTGGTGGAGCGCTTTGGCGAGTTTGTGCTCTACCGGCCTACACTCAGTGCACACAATCTGGGTCTGTGGGCAGGGCCGGCCGTTCTGGCGGCACTCGGCGGTGCAGCCCTGTGGCGCCTGACACGTCGCCGCCGCCTTGTGGCTGGCGCGAGTGCAGCCGCCAATGCCTCCGACACTAGCCTGGATCGCATCAATGCGCTGCTTGACCCCGCCGCTTCTGATCAACAGGCACCAGACTCGTCCCAGCCGCAGGGCAAGAGCCCACATGTCAGGGCCAGCAGGGTCTGAGACTTGATCGATACCGCAACCACGCTGGCAGTGCTGGCGGCGGCTCTGATCCATGCGGGCTGGAATGCGGTCATCAAGAAAGGTGGAGAGCCGCTATTCGAGGCGGCGCTCATGCATCTGTGGTTGCTGCCTCCTGCCCTTCTGCTGCTGTTCTGGATGCCAGCCCCCGAGCCTTTCACCCTGGCCTGCGTGCTGGCCTCGGCCCTGGTGCATTGCGTTTACTTTCATGTGCTGGCAACCACCTACAGGCATGGCGATCTCGGCATCACCTATCCGATCCTGCGCGGAAGTGCTCCCGCACTGACAGCGCTGGGCGCACTGGTTCTGATGAACGAACATCCCGGCCTGCAGGGCTGGGCCGGAATCGCCCTGATCTGCGGGGGCGTCGTGGGCATGGGCCTGCTATCCGCCTGGGCACAAGCCCGGACAAGGCCCGAGATGGCGGCAGCGGGTCACAGCACAACGGTATCGACAGAAGGCGGATCCATCAGCCGGGCCATCGGCTGGGCCTTGTGTACGGCGCTGACGATCGTTGCCTACACCCTGGTCGACTCGGCGGGCGTTCGTAGTGCCCCGCAGGCCTGGATGTACGTGACCTGGCTCACCGTCGCTCAGGCGCTGGTGGTGAGCGCAGTGGTGATGTGGCGGCAGAACACGCGATTCGTAGCCTATGCGCGGTCCCGGGGTCTGGCCCCAGTCCTGACCGGAATCGCGTCGATGAGCGGCTACGGCATCGCCCTTTGGGCCATGACGCGTGCACCGGTGGCCGCCGTGGCCGCACTGCGCGAAACTTCCATCCTGTTCGCACTGCTCATTGCGCGGGTCATGCTGGGGGAGAGAAGCTCATCGGCCCGCTGGGTCGCGGCCAGCGTGATTGTTGCTGGTGTGATTCTGTTGCGCCTGGCCTGAAGCACAAAGCCCCGCGCTCTGGCGGGGCCTTGCTGGTTGCGCGATTGTTGTCGCGCAGATGCGAATGCTTTTTCGCCGAGGCGAAAAGTCTTACTTCGCTTTTTTCTTGTTGACCGAAGCCTTGAAAGCGGCGCCGGCAGAGAACTTGGGCACGGTCGCTGCAGCGATCTTGATCTTTTCGCCGGTGCGCGGATTCTTGCCGGTACGGGCAGCGCGCTTGGTGGAGTAGAAGGTGCCAAAGCCGACGAGGGTCACACGATCACCCTTGGTGACCGCCTTGGTGACTGCCTCAATGACGGCATTCAGTGCGCGCTCGGCGGCGGCTTTGCTGATGTCGGCATCGGCCGACACGGTATCGATAAGTTCGCTCTTGTTCATTGGGAGATCTCCGTCAGAGATGGTTGGGTCTCGTGTGA
>JBEELY010000281.1:0-3008 GCA_041167925.1 Pseudomonadota bacterium
TCGACGACATGCGTCTGATCAAGGATGAGCACGAACTCGACATCATGGGACGCGCTGCCGCGATTTCGGCTCAGGCCCATCGAAGAGCCATGCAAACCTGTCGTCCGGGCATGGCCGAATACGCCATCGAAGCCGAGCTGCTGCATGAATTCAGACGTCATGGCTCGCCTGCGCCGGCCTATGGATCCATCGTGGCTTCGGGCGCCAATGCCTGCGTGCTGCACTACCGCGACAACACAGCCACGCTGCGCGATGGTGACCTGCTGCTGATCGACGCCGGATGCGAGCTCGAGGGCTACGCCTCGGACATCACCCGGACCTTCCCCGTCAATGGCCGCTTCAGCGGGCCGCAGCGGGCGCTCTACGACATCGTGCTGGCAGCACAGTCCGCCGCTGTCGACGCCACCCGCCCCGGCCATCGCTTCATTGACCCGCATGACGCGGCCACCCGGGTCCTGGCTCAGGGCATGATCGATTGCGGTCTGCTGCAGGGTACGCTCGATGGCGTACTCGAATCAGGCAGCTACCGGCGCTTTTATATGCACCGCACCGGCCACTGGCTGGGCATGGATGTGCATGATTGCGGCGAGTACCGTGAGCCCGGGCAGGACGCCCCTGCGCAGGGCGGCGAAAAACCCTGGCGCATCCTGCGCCCGGGCATGGTGCTCACCATCGAGCCGGGCCTCTACGTACGTGCGGCAAGCGATCTGCCCGAAGCCTTTCACGACATCGGCATCCGCATCGAAGACGATGCGGTGGTGACCTCCGAGGGCTGCAGGCTGATCACCCGCGATGTTCCGGTGCAGGCCGACGAGATCGAAGCCCTGATGCGCGATGGTCGCTCCGGATAGCCAGAAAGCAGCCTGGGTCAGGCTGTACGGCAGTGGGCCGGTCGCACTGGCCTGCGCCCTCTTTCTGGTGCGCCGGGGGGTACCGGCGCAGGTCATTGCGTTGGAGACCTCGACGCAGGAGATTCCCGCTGCGCTCAACCAGCGCATCCTGGCCTTGTCCGAGGGCAGTCTGCAACTGCTTGACCGCATCTGCCTGCGCCCAGAGGGCGGCCACATTCATACGGTCGAGGTCTCGATGCAAGGTCATGTCGGGCGCACCCTGATCCGCGCGGACGAGCTTGGCGTGCCTGCACTGGGCCGGGTGGTCCGCTATCCAGCCTTGTTGCGTCAACTCAGGCAAGCCGCACAGGCCCATCGCTGGCACGCCAACGACCCACTGCACGCTCTGTCTGAGGCAGAGGGCCTGCAGATTCATGCAGAGGGCGACCCGGGTCAGGACGCCCGCATGCGCGACTTCGGTCAGGCGGCCTTGCTTGCCGAAGTGCATGCACCACAGGCGCCTGTCGATGCGCAGGGCAGTGCCCATGAGCGATTCACGGCCCATGGGCCGCTGGCGCTGCTGCCCTTGCCTGAACACGGATCCTGGTCTTTGGTGTGGTGCGACCAACCCGAGGCGGGTCAGCGCCGGCTTGAAGCCAACGATACCGATCTCTCGCGCGAACTCAACGAGGTTTTCGGTCGGCGACTAGGGCCGCTCAGGGTGCAGGGGCCGCGCCAGTGCGTGCCTTTGGTGCGCAAGACCCGTACACACACCACCGGGGCGTGCGAAGTGTGGATTGGCAATGCCGCGCAGGCCCTGCATCCGGTGGCAGGTCAGGGACTGAACCTTGGCCTCAGAGATGCATTTGAGCTGGCCGAGCAGCTTGGCGAGCGCTGGCGTGCGGGCCAGCCCGCCAGCGGCCTGGTGGACACCTGGTCCGCGCAGCGGCGCCGTGATCGTGAGGGGCTGATCGCAATGACCGATCTGATGGCGAGCAGCTTTACCTGGGTCGCCGCGAGACCGATCCAATCTCTCTTTCTTGGCGCCCTGGAGGTGACCGGACCGGCGCGCCGCGTCTTGGCCAGAACCCTCATGTTTGGCTTGCGCTGACAGCAGACCGTGAAATGCCCGCTTTTTAGGCAAAATGTTTTTCGCTAGAATCCGCCTCCCCCTGCGTTTTCTTTCCCTGCCGCCGCATGTTCCTCGGGCCCTATCGTCTGCCCAATCCGGTCTTCGTTGCGCCTATGGCTGGCGTCACCGACCGCCCCTACCGGCGCCTGTGCCGCCGGCTGGGTGCAGGCTACGCAGTCAGCGAAATGGCGGCCTCCAATCCGAAGCTCTGGGCCACGGTCAAGACCTCGCGTCGCATCGACCATGCCGGCGAACCCGGCCCGGTGGCGGTGCAGCTTGCCGGGGCTGACCCCGCCATGATGGCCGAGGCCGCGCGCTTCAACGTCGATCGCGGTGCTCAGGTCATCGACATCAACATGGGTTGCCCGGCCAAGAAGGTCTGCAATGTGGCGGCAGGCTCGGCACTGATGGGCAACGAGGCTCTGGCGCTGCGCATTGTCGATGCCGTGACCCAGGCTGTTGATGTCCCCGTCACTGTCAAGATGCGTACCGGCCTTGACCGGACACGGTCCAATGCGGTGGCGCTGGCTCGGGGCATGGCCTCGGCCGGTGCCGCCCTGATCACGGTTCATGGCCGCAGCCGGGCCTGTGCCTTTCAGGGCCAGGCCGAGTACGACACCATTGCCGAGGTCAAGCAGGCCGTCTCAATTCCGGTCGTGGCCAATGGCGATATCGATACGCCTGCCAAGGCCGCCTGGGTCATGGCCCGCACCGGAGCGGATGCGGTCATGATCGGTCGGGCGGGTCAGGGCAATCCATGGCTCTACCGGCAGGTCGCGCATTTCCTGGCCCATGGCGAACTGCTGCCCGATCCCGGTCTGGCAGAGATCCGCCAGGTGTTGCATGAGCATCTCGAAGACCACTACGCCTTTCATGGTCCGGTGATGGGCCCGCGCATCGCGCGCAAACACATCGGCTGGTATGTCGGGCACTGGGCAGACCGCATGGGCCTCAATGGCCGCGGCCTGCTCGATGCGGTGAACCAGGCCGATGATCCTGAGCAGCAATTGACACTGCTCGACGAATTTTTATGTGCATCTGAAGAT
>JBEELY010000006.1:0-3349 GCA_041167925.1 Pseudomonadota bacterium
ACTGATGAATGAGCCGGACACCAGCGCTGCCAGCATCCAGTGAAAGACCCGCACTGGAAGGTCCCAGACCCGGATCCTGACCAGGTCTCCAGAGGAACGAACCGGATCGGAGGGACCCACAGATTCCAGGGACGAATCCGCGGACGAAGCAGGGGGCCGGGTCTGCGACCGGTCGGATGCAAGCTCGGTCTCTTGGCTCATGGTGCTTTCGGGGTGCTCTTGGGGTGCGCCTGAGATGACGCCTGAGGTTGCGCCCAGGGCACTCAGGGTAGCTCGACCTCAGTCTCGCCCTCGTCCTTCTTTTTGACGGGCTTGATGAGGTCTTCGCGCTTGACACGCAACCACATCGCAATGGCCGCTGCCACGAATACAGAAGAATAGATGCCGAAGCAGATGCCGATGGTGAGGGCGAGTGCGAAATAGTGCAGGGTGGGGCCGCCAAAAATCAGCATGGCCAGCACCATCATGAGGGTGGAGCCATGGGTGATCATGGTCCGGCTGATGGTGCTGGTGATGGCATGGTCGATGACTTCGGTCGTTTCCATCCGGCGTTTGCCGCGAAAGGTCTCGCGGATACGGTCGAAAATCACCACGGATTCATTGACGGAATAGCCCAGCACGGCCAGCACCGCAGCCAGCACCGACAACGAAAACTCCCACTGGAAGGCCGCGAAAAAGCCCAGGATGATGACCACGTCGTGCAGGTTGGCGATGATGGCTGCGACCGAGAACTTCCATTCGAAGCGCAGGGCCAGGTAGATCATGATGCCGATCACCACGAAGAGCAGGGCCATCGCGCCATCGGTGGCAAGTTCCTTGCCCACCTGTGGGCCGACAAACTCCACCCGTCGCAACTCTGCCCCCGCGTCGACCGCTTTGAGCGCCGCAATGACCTTTTCGCTTTGCTGAGCCGAGCTCACGCCCTTCTCGATCGATACCCGGATCATCACATCGCGCGACGATCCAAACTTTTGCACCTGCACTTCAGAAAAACCCAGCCCGCCGACCACCTCACGCACCTTGGTGATGTCGGCCGCCTGTGGGTAGGACACCTCCATGACGGTGCCGCCAGTGAATTCGATGGAAAAGTGCAGGCCACGGACTGCAAGAAATCCTACGGCCGCAAGGAAGGTCACCAGCGAAATGATGTTCAGCACCAGGGCATGGCGCATGAACGGGATGTCGCGGCGGATACGGAAGAATTCCATGGTGTGCGCTTCCCTCAGGCCTGACCGGGTTTCCAGACCTGGCCGATGGACAGGGTGGAGAGTTTTTTGCGTCGGCCGTACCAGAGGTTGACCAGACCCCGCGAGACCACCACCGCCGAGAACATCGAGGTGAGAATGCCCAGGCAGTGCACGACTGCAAAGCCCCGCACCGCGCCCGAGCCAAAGACCAGCAGCGCGACCCCCGCGATCAGGGTGGTGATGTTGGAGTCGAGGATGGTGCCCCAGGCCTTTTCATAGCCAGTGGCAATGGCCGCCTGTGGGGTCGCACCATTACGCAGTTCTTCGCGAATGCGTTCATTGATCAGCACGTTGGCATCAATGGCCATGCCAAGCGTGAGTGCGATCGCCGCGATGCCGGGCAGGGTAAGGGTGGCCTGCAGCAGCGACAGCAGGGCGACCAGCAGCATTACGTTGACCGCAAGCGCGATGGTGGAGAACACGCCCATGAGCAGGTAGTAGGCCATCATGAAGACCGCAATCGCCATGAAGCCGTACAGGGTGGAGTTGAAGCCCTGACGAATATTGTCTGCGCCCAGGCTTGGGCCGATCGTGCGCTCTTCGATGATCTCCATGGGCGCGGCCAATGCACCTGCGCGCAGCAGCAAGGCCAGATCATTGGATGCCTGGGGCGACTCCATGCCGGTGATCTGAAAGCGCGAGCCGAGTTCGGATTGGATGGTCGCCACTGTGAGCACTTCGCCCTTGCCGCGCTCGAACAGCACCACGGCCATGGGTTTCTTGATGTTTTCGCGCGAGACCTCACGCAGGCGGCGGCCGCCCGGGTCATTCAGGGAAATGGCCACTGCGGGACGCTGATTCTCGTCAAAGGTGGCTGCGGCACTGGTGAGTTGCTCGCCGGTAAAGATGGCGTCGCGGAACAGCACCACCGGCGCACCACGGCCCTGTCTGAAGAGTTCGGAGCCAAAAGGCACCGGACCCTGATCGGCAACTGCGGCCTGTGCCTCGGCGCCACCATTGACCAGCCGCGCCTCCAGCGTGGCCGTGCGGCCCAGGATGTCCTTGGCGCGTGCCGTGTCCTGGACCCCAGGCAGTTGCACCACGATGCGGTCAGGGCCCTGCTGTGCGATCACCGGCTCGGCCACGCCGAGCTCGTTGATCCGGTTGTTGAGCGTGGTGATGTTCTGACGAACGGAATTTTCGAGCAGGGCTTTTTCAGCCGTGGGCTTGAGGCTGATGCGCAGTCGGCGCTCGGTGCCTTCGCCGGTATCGGCTGCGAACTCCAGATCTCCGTTGGCATCGGCGATCAGACCTCTTGCCCGATTGAGGGTGGCCTCGTCGCGAAAGCGCACCTCGATGGTGTTGCCTTCACGGCTGATGCCACCATGGCGCAGATTTTTTTCACGCAGCAGCCCGCGCAGCTCGCCCACTGTGGCATCGATGCGCTTGGACAACGCGGCCTTCATGTCGACCTGCAGCAGGAAGTGCACCCCACCGCGCAGATCCAGGCCCAGATACATGGGCAAGGCATGCAGCTGGGTCAGCCACTGGGGCGAAGACGACAGCAGGTTGAGGGCGACCACATACACCGGATCGGCAGAATCCGGGTTGAGTGTCTTGAGCAGCGCATCGCGCGCCTTGAGCTGGGTATCGGTATCGGACAGGCGAACCTTGATCGAGGCCCCATCGAGCATCAGACCGGTATGCGCCACGCCGGCACCCGAGAGGGTCTGTTCGATCCGGCCAAGCAGGGCGGTATCGACCTTGACGGTCGCCTTGCCGCTGGAAACCTGCACTGCCGGGGATTCGCCAAAGAAATTCGGCAGCGTGTAGAGCAGGCCGAGCAGGACCGTCACCAGGATGACGGCGTACTTCCAGACGGGATAGCGGTTCACTCAGATCGCCTTGATCGTGCCTTTAGGAAGCAGGGTCTGGATGGCGGTCTTCTGGAAGTGCATTTCGATGACCTGCTCGCCCTTTTGACCCACCTCGAGGGTGACGTAGCTGTCGCCCACCTTGCTGATCTTGCCGACGATGCCGCCGGCGCTGACCACTTCATCGCCTTTGGCCAGGGCGTCGAGCATGGACTTGTGCTCTTTGGCCTTCTTCATCTGAGGACGGATCATCAGGAAGTAAAGCACCACGAACATCAGGATGATCGG
>JBEELY010000012.1:0-4116 GCA_041167925.1 Pseudomonadota bacterium
TGGCGCCCGCTGCGCCCGTGAGCATGGCGGTGGCATCAAAGAGCGAGGCCTGTGCCGACCGGGCGGCATCTTGCAACTGCTCAATCGACCGCGCGCCGATGCCGCGCGCCGGAAAGTTCACTACGCGCAAAAACGAGGTGTCATCGGCCGCGTTTTCCATCAGCCGAAGGTAGGCCAGGGCATGCTTGACCTCGGCCCGCTCGAAAAAGCGCAGACCGCCATAGACGCGGTAAGGAATGCCAGCTGCATTAATCGCATGCTCGAGCACGCGCGACTGCGCGTTGGAGCGATAAAGGAGCGCAATGTCACTGCGCGCCCAGCCTTCGTTGATCAGGCCGCGCACCTCTTCGATCAGCCATTGGGCCTCGAGGAGATCGGACAGTGCTTCGTGAATGCGTACAGGCTCGCCCTGGCCGGCATCGGTCCAGAGCTCCTTGCCCAGGCGCGAACTGTTGTTGCGGATCAGGGTATTGGCGCAGTCGAGAATATGGCCCTGCGAGCGATAGTTCTGCTCGAGCTTGACCAGGTTCTTGACTGAATACTCGCGCTCGAAGGCCGCCATATTGCCGATGTTGGCGCCCCGGAAGCGATAAATGGACTGATCATCGTCGCCCACGGCAAACACGGCGCTGCGGGGGCCTGACAGCAGCTTGATCCACTTGTACTGCAGGGTGTTGGTGTCCTGGAACTCGTCGATCAGGATGTGGGAAAAGCGGGCCTGGTAGTGCTGACGAAGCGGGACATTGCGCTCGAGCAGTTCGTGCGAACGCAAGAGCAACTCAGGAAAATCAACCACGCCTTCGCGCTGGCATTGATCGTCGTAGGCCGCATAGAGCTCCACATGCCTGCGGTTGAAGTCATCGACGATCTCGATGTCTTTTGCACGCAGCCCCTCTTCCTTGGCCCCGTTGATGAATTGCTGCACCTGGCGCGGCGGATGACGCTGATCATCGATATTGAGTGCCTTCATCAACCGCTTGATGGCCGAGAGCTGGTCAGCCGAATCAAGGATCTGAAAGGTCTGAGGCAAGGCCGCATCCCGATGGTGGGCGCGAAGGAGCCTGTTGCACAGACCATGGAAGGTGCCAATCCACATGCCCCGCGGATTGAGCGGCATCATGGCCGACAGCCGGGCGAGCATCTCGCGAGCGGCCTTGTTGGTAAAGGTCACAGCCAGCACCCCGGCGGGCGATACCAGACCGTTCTGGATCAGCCAGGCGATGCGGGTGGTGAGTACCCGAGTCTTTCCGCTGCCAGCGCCTGCAAGGATGAGGGCGTGCTCATGCGGCAGGGTGACTGCGGCGAGCTGTTCGGGGTTGAGATTCGCAGTGAGCCGGTCCATCCCGAATTCTAGCCGGCCACCGAGGCGCAAGCCTCAATGACCGGAGCGGCCACCCTGCATCAGACGACGTGCCAGCCAAGCGCTGAGTAAACCGATCAGGATGGCCCACTCCAGAGACAACGTGATCGTGGCGACAAAGGTAACCAGCAGCGGCATGCGCTCGGCCTTTTCTTCGCGCCAGATCCTCGCGATTTCAGGCCGATCGATCAGACCCCAGGCCACCATAAAGAGCAGACCCGCCACTACGCAATAGGGCAGCCACGTGGCCAGCGGGCCGACCAGCACCAGCAGCAGCACCAGAAAGACCGCAGCACTCGCCGCTGCCAGTGGCGTGCGGGCACCGCTCACCAGGTTAACTCCCGAGCGATTGAACGAACCGCTGGTGGGAAAGGCAGAGAAAAAGCTGCCCGCGATGTTGGCCAGCCCCTGCGCCCGAAACTCCTGACTGTCGTCGAAGGCATCGTGCGACTTGAGGGCCACGGCCCGCGCAATCGCGAGCGCCTCGGTCAGGGCCAGCAGAGTCATGACCGCCACCGGCCCGGGCAGCGTGGCCAACGTGGCAGGAGAAAGATCAGGCCAGGACAGGGGCGGCACCACGGCCGGAAGCGGCGGAATCACCTTCAGCGCCGTGGCCTGCGGCCAGAGGTACTGCAGGAGCGCCGCGACCGCACTGCCCACGATCACGCCCATCAGCACGGCCGGTACTTTTCGATTCCAGGGCTTCCAGGCAATGATGGTGATGACCGTGATCAGACCACTGGCCAGGGCCATGGCCTGTGTCTCGCCCAGCCGGACTCCCAGACCCTGAAAGGTCGCCAGCACGGACAGGCCTCGCGGCAGGTCGATGCCCAGAAAAGGCCCCATCTGGGCCACTGCAATCAGCACTGCCGCCCCGGCCGTGAATCCCAC
Organism: Pseudomonadota bacterium; assembly: GCA_041167925.1. GTDB lineage: Bacteria > Pseudomonadota > Gammaproteobacteria > Burkholderiales > Burkholderiaceae_E > UBA4615. The sequence continues at coordinate 2,252 of JBEELY010000012.1, forward strand.
GATGACAGAATGCGGCACGATGTCGACAAAGCGACCCGCACGTACCAGACCAAGGACCAGCTGGACCATGCCCACCAGAAAAGCCAGTGTGATGGCCAGCTCCACATAACGCGCAGTGCCGGGTTCGGCCAGCGGGGCGAGCAGGGCCAGGGTGGTCAAGGAAATCGCATTGGCCGGGCCGGTGACCATCAGGCGGCTCGAACCGAAAAGCGCCGCCACCAGACAAGGCACCATGGCGGCATACAGGCCATACTGAACCGGCATGCCAGCAATGGTGGCAAAGGCAAAGCCCTGCGGCAGCACCACGATGGCATTGGTCAGGCCGGCCAGCAGATCGGCCCGGACCGTACCGGGCTCACGCCACTGGGGAGCCCAGCGCAGGATCGGCAGTCGGAAGGGCTTCAAGCCAGCACGTGACCGTTTCAAACCTGCGCTTGACCGTGATACAGCCTCACCACGTGCTCGGCTTGCGCAAAGAAGAGCCAGCGATGGACCAGCAGGCCCGCAAGAAAAAAGAGCACGGTCGCCGCGAGAACGGGAGCGATGGGCGGCGCAAGCAGCAACAGCAGCACCGGTAACACCGCGGTCAAGAGCACCATCAGTGCGCGCAGGCGCCAGGCCTGTTCGCGGGCCAGAACAAAACCAAACTCATTGGTCAAAAAAGTGCGGTGCGCATGGCCGGTATCCAGCAAACGCACGCGGCCTTGCACATGACCTGCCGGCGCCTGAAGAGGTACTCCAAGCGCCTGATTGATCGTGGCTGTGACCCGGTCTGAAAACTTGGCCTCATAGAGCAAGGTGACCGTGAGGCTCAGGGCCAGCAGGCTGAGCAGCAGGCCGCCGTTGGTCATGCCGCCAGGCACGCCTGTGGCCTGGCGCAACAAAGACCACAGCAACCCGCCTGCGAGCAATGCATGCAGCAGATAGATCACCGGGGTATGCCAGGTGCGCCAACGCGGCACCGTGCGCAGGCAGGCATAGATCATGGCGGTGCAGATCACGGTCGCAAGCGACAGCAGGAGCAGCAGGGCCCCGGTGAACCCAATGAGCGTTGCGCCGCGCTGGCTGAGCACGCCATGCAGCAGCGCAAAGGCCAGCCACAGCAAGGCGCACAGCGCCTCGCGCGACAGCCAGGAGGTCCGCACACGGGCCAGCGATCGCCAGGCGTTACGCGGATTGGCCAGATGCTGCGTGGACGACATCAGACCCGCCAGCACGAGAACCAGCGACAGCCCGCCCGACCACTGCAGCAGCGGATGGTTTGCCGCAGGCGCACCACCGGCGACCGCCCAGCCCCACTGAGCAAGCACCAGCCAGATCGCCAGGCCGAGGCCAGCCCCCGAACTGACGGTGAAGAAGATGACTGACAGAGCGGGCTTCATGACGCAGACACCACAGGGTTGATGACTTAGAGCCGAATCAGCGTGTTGACCATGGATGCCAGCCGCTTCTTCAGGGTGTCAGGCGCTGCAGGCGCCGTCGGCGCAGGCACCTGTGCCTTGGGTCTGGCCGGCAGATACTGGTTGACCGGCTTGTAGCCAAGAGACTCGAACAAAGACAGGCCCTCGCGCTCGCGGGCCAGGACCGACACCTTGGAGGTCGGATTGTCGTAATCCCCGAAATGACGGGCATGGGACGGGCAGGCCAGCACGCAGGCGGGTTGCCGCTCGGCCTCGGGCAGGGCCGTGTCGTAGATGCGGTCCACGCACAAGGTGCACTTACGCATCACGCCCTGCTTTTCGTCAAGCTCGCGGGCGCCATAAGGGCAGGCCCAGGCGCAGTAGTTGCACCCCATGCATTTCTCGGGGTCGATCAGCACAATGCCGTCTTCGGCGCGCTTGTAGGACGCCCCGGTCGGACAGACC
>JBEELY010000031.1:0-4137 GCA_041167925.1 Pseudomonadota bacterium
GCCCGGCCACCATACTCGGCCGCCCAGGCCTGGGCCTTGGCAGCGGTGCGGTTGTAAACGGTGACCTGATGGCCTGCCCGGGCAAGATGGCCGGCCATGGGCGCACCCATCACCCCCATGCCCAGAAAGGCCACATGCAGGGAGGGCGTCGGTTCGTAAGTACGGGTCATGTGAATCTCGAAAAAGGGGCTAGCAACGCTGAAGAGGCTCAGAACACGGCGGCATGGCCGTCGCGACGGCTGTCACTTGCGGCCACGTAGCCATCGACCAGATCCTCGGACAGACGCCAGATGAACTGACCCGAGCCGAAGTCCATGTAGGGATCAGCGACCGGGGCGAGGTTGTGTCCCATGGCGCGCAGGGAATCGACCACATTGGCCTGCATGGCGGGTTCCACATCCAGGTCGAGGCCGCGGTTGACCTTCCAGCGCGGTGCATCGCAGGCGGCCTGAGGGTTTTGGCCCCACTGCAGCATGCGCACCAGGGTCTGCATGTGCCCTTGAGGCTGCATGTTGCCGCCCATCACGCCAAAGCTCATCTGCGGCTTGCCATCGCGGGTCAGGAAGGCCGGAATGATGGTCTGGAAAGGACGCTTGCGCGGTGCAACGACATTAGGATGGTTGGGATCAAGCGAGAAACAATGTCCGCGGTTTTGCAGCGATACGCCGGTGCCTGGCACCACCACGCCCGAACCAAAGCCCATGTAGTTGGATTGGATGAAGCTCACCATCATGCCGCTGGCATCGGCTGCGGTGAGGTAGATGGTGCCGCCTGCGGGCGGGGTGCCATGCTTGAAGTCGGTGGCACGGTCATGCCGGATGAGCTTGGCCCGCTCGGCCAGATAGGCCGGGTCAAGCAGTTGCTCCGGCGTGACCTTCATGTGCCGGATGTCGGCCACATGCGTGTAGACATCGGCAAAGGCGCACTTCATGGCTTCAATCTGAAGGTGCCTGGCCTGCGCCGAATCGGGGTGCAGGCTGGACAGATCAAAGTTCTTGAGAATGCCCAGCGCCATCAGCGCGGCAATGCCCTGTCCATTGGGAGGAATCTCGTGCAGGCGATGGCCCATGTAGTCCATGCCGATGGTCTCGACCCAGTCGGGCTTGTACTCAGCCAGGTCGGCTGCGGTCATGGCGGCGCCATGCTCGCGGGCATGAGCCACTAGGCGTGAGGCCGTCTCGCCCTCATAGAGGTCCCGACCGCAGGTGGCCGCGATGCGGCGCAGGGTGGCGGCTGCAGAGGGGTGAACGAAACGCTCGCCAATGGCAGGGGCGCGGCCGTGGGGCAGGAAGTGCTCTGCAAAGCCAGGCTGGTCCTTCAGGATCTCAACATGGGCCAGCCATTTGCGGTGCACGATGGTCGAGACGATGTAACCCTGCTCGGCGTACTCGATGGCGGGCTGCAGGCAGTCTTCAAAAGACAGCTTGCCAAACTTCTCGTGCAGGGCGGCCCAGCCAGCGACTGCGCCCGGCACCGTCACGGTATCCCAGCCACGCATCGGAAAAACGCCACCATGCTTGCGCGCATAGTAGGCTGGGTCCCAGGCCGCGGGCGACCAGCCCGAGGCATTGAGGCCGTGCAGTTTCTGGCCATCCCAGACAATCGCGAAGGCGTCCGACCCCAAGCCGTTCGAGACAGGCTCGGTCAGGGCGATGGTCGAGGCAGCTGCCACGATCGCATCGATGGCATTGCCACCGGCCGCCAGCATGCGCAGTCCGGCCTGGGCTGCCAGGGGTTGCGAAGTGGCCACTACATTGCGCCCAAACACAGGCGTGCGTACGGTGGGATAGGGATTGTTCCAGTCGAAGGAGGTCATGTCGTGTCGTGCCGCCAGAGACCGCGCGGCGTGTCGTTGGAAGAATTCGGGTTCAGCGGATCAATAGATCAGCAGCGTCGTACTTCAGCACCCCAATTGTGCCGCGAGATCGCGCAAATCCCTGGACTCCAGATCAAAACGGTCGGATGCGGAAGGAATATCGCCGCGTCGGTCGGGACCCCACTCCAGAGGCCGATCGACGTAGGCCGTGCGCAAGCCGCAGGCCGCCGCTGCCCTGAGGTCGGTCGCATGGGCCGCACAGAGCATGGCCTGATGCGGCTGCAGGCCGAAGAGCGCGACCGCGCTTTGATAGGCCTTTGGATCAGGCTTGTAGGCCTGGAAGGTTTCGGCGCACAGCACGGTATCCCAGCTCAGCCCGGCATGTTTTGAGAGATTGACCAGCAGTGCGGTGTTGCCATTGGAGAGTGTACTCACCACGAAGCGCGCACGCAGACGCTGTAAGCCTGCTGCGGAGTCGGGCCAGGCCTCGAGCCGATGCCATGCGAGGTTGAGGTCTTCCAGGGCGGCGGCATCGAGGCGCCTGGCTACACCAAAGCGCTCCAGCACGGCCTCCAGATTTTCGCGATGCAGGGCGTCGAGGTTGATCCAGGGCCGCTGCCCCTCACGCACCGCCTGCATCGAGGGCAGATAGCGGCGACGCCAGGCATCGGCAAAGGTTGCGCCATCCAGCCCCAGGCCCAGTGCATCGACCTCGCGTGCCACCGAGGCGCGCCAGTCGACCACGGTGCCAAACACATCGAAGAGCAGCAGCTTCACATCGCTTGCAGGGTGCATTTCAGCTCGGGCGTGTCACCAAAAAAAGAAGGGCCGGTCGCACAGGGCGCCGGCCCGCTCGGAGCGGCTTTCGCGTGGCGAAAGCCGCAGGCCGTACAGCAGGATCAGTCGTCGCCGGCGAAGGCCTCGGCGCGCTTCTTCGAGATGGCAGGCAGGAAGACGATGACCAGCAGCAGGAATGCCATGGCTAGCAGGGTCGCCGACAGCGGTCGGGTGAAGAACACCGTGGGGTCGCCGCGCGAGATGGTCATGGCCCGCCGCAGGTACTCCTCCATCAGCTTGCCCAGCACGAATCCCAGCAGCATGGGAGCGGGTTCGCAATCGAGCTTCTTGAAGATGTAGCCCAGGATGGCGAAGGGGATGGTCATGAACACGTCGAAGACGTTGTTGTTGATCGAGTAGCAGCCAATGCAGCAGAACAGCAGAATGGCCGGGTACATGATGCGGTAAGGCACCGACAGCAGCTTGACCCACAGACCGATCAGCGGAAGGTTCAGGATCACCAGCATCAGGTTGCCGATCCACATCGAGACGATCAGACCCCAGAACAGCTTGGGATTGCTCGTCATGACCTGCGGGCCAGGCTGAATGTTGTGGATCATCATGGCCGCGACCATGAGCGCCATCACCGGGTTGGTGGGAATGCCCAGGGTCAGCATCGGAATGAAGGACATCTGCGCGCCGGCATTGTTGGCCGACTCCGGACCTGCCACACCCTGGATGGCACCCTTGCCAAATTCCTCGGGGGTCTTGGAGATCTTCTTCTCGATGGCATAAGAGGCAAACGAGGCCAGCACGGCGCCACCGCCCGGCAGAATGCCCAGCAGCGAGCCAATTCCGGTACCGCGGGCGATGGCCGGGAAGGCGACCTTGAAGTCGGCCCATCTCGGGAAGAGATTGGTGACCTTGCTGGTGAAGACCTCGCGGTTTTCTTTTTGCTCGAGGTTCAGGATGATCTCGGCGAATCCGAACATGCCCATGGCCACTGCCACGAACTCGATGCCGTCGGACAACTCGGGCACATCGAAGGAGAACCGTGCCACCCCCGAATTGACGTCGGTGCCCACCATGCCGAGCAGCAGACCGAACACCACCATGGCCAGGGCCTTGAGCACCGAGCCATGGGCCAGCACCACCGCGCCGATCAGGCCGAGCACCATGAGCGAGAAATATTCGGCCGGGCCGAACTTGAAGGCAACCTCGGCCAGAGGCGGCGCGAAGGCGGCGAGCATGAGTGTGCCCACCGTGCCGGCGATGAAGGAACCAATCGCGGCGATGGCCAGTGCTGCGCCCGCGCGTCCCTTGCGGGCCATCTGGTAGCCGTCAATCGTGGTGACGACCGAGGAGGACTCGCCGGGCAAATTGACCAGGATGGCGGTGGTGGAACCGCCGTACTGTGCGCCGTAGTAGATGCCCGCCAGCATGATGAGCGCCGGCGTGGCGTCCAGGGCGTAGATGCTGGGCAGCAGCATGGCGATGGTGGCGACCGGACCCAGACCCGGCAGCACGCCGATCAGCGTGCCCAG
>JBEELY010000137.1:0-7259 GCA_041167925.1 Pseudomonadota bacterium
AATGCGTTCAGGCCAACGTGCAGCAAAGGGCACCCGGATGCCGCCCTCGAAGTGAGTGAGCTTCCAGCCGCGATAGGGCGCATTCAGGTCTCTCAGACCCAGCGACCCGGGCGCCCCGTTATCGCTGGTGAAGATCACCAATGTATTGCGGGCCAGTCCGTGCTTGTCCAGGCTCTGAAGAACGCGCTGCACGCTGCGATCGACCGAACGGATCATGGCGGCATAGACGCGCTCGCGATGATCAGCAATGTGGGCGAGCGCCTCATAGTCGGCGCGGCTGGCCTGCAACGGCGTGTGCACGCCCCAGTGGGCCAGGTACAGGAAGAAGGGCCTTGCACGATTGGCCGCGATCACGCGTAGCGCCTCGTCGGTGAAGTAATCGGTGAGATAGCCGGCCGGCTCGAACCAGCCCGAGCCGTTGTAGCTCACCGCATAGCGCATGTTCGGCCACAGAAACCGATCGACAGGATCATGCTCGGCCCGCAGATTGACGGCCCGCGTATCGTTATGCGGCAAATACAGGCCGCTTTCCATGAATAGGGTTTCATGAAAGCCCTGGGCATTGGGGCGCATCTCGGGCGTATTGCCCAGATGCCACTTACCAATGTGCACGGTGTGATAGCCCCGCGCTTGCAGCACCTCGGCCAGAGTGACTTCGCTGCCGGGCATGCCGAGTTCCCCAAAAGGCTTTGCAGACCGAGCCTTTTCGCGATCAATCATCACCGGATGGACCCGCGCGGAAGGGGGATACAGGTGATCTGCGATTCTGCCCAGCGCACCCGGGGTGGGCGTGAACTCCACGCCAAAGCGCCAGGGATATCGGCCGGTCAGGATGGCTGCACGCGAGACCGTACACACGGCGGCTCCCGCATAGCCCTGATCAAAGCGCATCCCTTCCGTGGCGAGCCGATCGATGCCCGGGGTCTGAATCAATGCAGTCTGCGGACCCTTGCGATGCAGACCCACGTCGTTGATGCCCAAATCATCGACGACGATCAGGATGATGTTGGGCAGGCCCTGCGCCTGAGGAGAGGTTGGTGTTCCGGCAACCTGCCAGGGCACAGGTCGGTTGGGTGCCCTGGGATTGCGCCAGTCTGTGATCCAGCCCGCTGAGTGCTGCAGTAGGTAGACCCGCTGAGTCCAAACGATGCCGGCCAGCAGTGCCATGACGAGGAGGGCGATCAGGAAGCGCCGGATCCATGGCGATGATTTCATGGTCAAAGTCGGTGGGGTTGGGTCAGTGCCATGACTCGGGCGACGATCTATGGGAGCATCGGTGATTGTCCATGGTAGCAAGCCGAGCCGCCGTGAAATAAACAAGGAGACCCTGGATCATGCGCCGTCGCGGGATGTTGATGGCTCTGGCGGTTGTTGCGCTGCTTGTGCTTGGGGTCTTGCTGGGCCGCGATGCGATCTTGCTGCGCCTGATCGAATCCGTGGCCCAGAGCCGAGTGGCTGCCGACCGATCCGCCGAGTTGCCAGACGGTCTGCATGTCGGGCTCTGTGGTGCGGGCTCGCCTATGCCCGACCCCCGCCGGATGGGCGCCTGTACAGTGGTTGTTGCCGGGCCCAACACCTTTGTGTTCGATGCCGGAAACGGCGCAGCCCGCAATCTGAATCGCATGGGATTTTCGGCGGCCCGCATTGATGCCGTGTTTCTGACGCACTTTCACTCCGACCATATCGATGGCCTGGGCGAGTTACTCATGCAGCGCTGGGTGGCTGGCGGCCATGCCGAGCCGCCGGTGGTGCATGGGCCGCCGGGCGTAGCACAGGTGCTCTCAGGCTTCATGCAGGCCTATGCGATGGATCAACGCCATCGGGTGGCACATCATGGTGAATCCACGCTTCCTGCCAGTGGTTTCGGAGGCCGCGCCCAGGTTTTTGAGATCCCCGCCACAGGCCTCGTGCCCATCCTGCGTAAGGCCGATCTGCTGATCGAAGCCTTTGCGGTCGATCATGCGCCGGTGCTTCCTGCGGTGGGCTACCGGATCCAGTACAAGGGGCGCACCGTGGTCATCAGCGGCGATACCGTGCGTTCGCAGGCGGTGCGCGATGCGGCCCAGGGGGCTGACCTGCTCGTGCATGACGCCATGGCGCCGCACCTGGTGCGGGTCATCGAGCGGGCCGCCGAGAAACTCGGCCGATCCACGCTCAGGCAACTGATGGCCGATATCACCGACTACCATGCGACCGCCACTGATGCAGCCACGACGGCACAGCAGGCGGCGGTGCGATACCTCTTGCTCACGCATATTGCGCCCCCCTTGCCACTGCCCGGCATGGAGTCGCTGTTTCTCGATGGCGCCGACAAGGTCTATTCGGGTCCGATCCGGGTCGGACAAGACGGCGATCTGATCAGCTTGCCCGTTGCAGGGACCGAGATCCGCCATCAACGCCTTTTCTGATGGACGCCACATGACGCCACAAGCCCAGGCCGCATTGGCCGCCTTGCCCTCGATCGGACCGGTGTTCCGGACACCGCAGACCTGCTTTGATGCGCTGCCTGACTTTCCCTGGGACGCGCATTACACCGAGCTCGGCTGCTTGCGCCTGGCGCATGTCGATGTAGGGCCGCGTGATGGGCCGCTGGTCCTGCTCATGCATGGCGAGCCCACCTGGTCCTATCTCTATCGCAAGATGATTCCGGTGCTGGTCGCGGCGGGATGTCGTGTGATCGCACCTGATCTTGCGGGCTTCGGGCGCTCGGACAAGCCCACTCGTGCGCAAGACCTGTCTTACAGACATCATGTGGCCTGGATGAAGGCCTGGCTGCTGGCGAATGATTTTCAAGGCATCACCTTGTTCTGCCAGGACTGGGGTTCGCTCATTGGCCTGCGCATGGCTGCGGAGTTGCCCGAGCGCTTTGATCGCATCGCTCTGGGCAATGGTGGTCTGCCCACCGGCCTCACGCCCGTGCCGCCCGCCTTTCATGTGTGGAGTGCGTTTGCGCGGTGGAGTCCGTGGTTTCCGATTGGCCGCATCGTGAAGGCCGGCTGCTATCGGGGGCTCACGCGCGAGGCCCGCGCTGCTTACGATGCGCCCTTTCCGTCGGGCCAGGGCCTGCTTGCTGCCCAGCTCTTTCCGGGCTTTGTGCCTGTGCGTGCGAGCGATCCCGAGCGCGAAGCCAATGAACAGGCCTGGGCGGTCTTTCGGCAGTGGTGCAAGCCCTTCATCACACTGTTTGGCGATCGAGACCCAATCACCCGAGGCGGTGACCTGATCTGGCAGAACAGCGTGCCCGGTGCCAAGGGGCAGGCCCATGCAACCTTGCGCGATGCGGGGCATTTTTTGCAGGAAGATGCCGGACCCGAGATCGCCGAGCGTCTGGCCAGGTTCATCGCAGACAATCCCGTAGAAGGCCCTTCAACACCTGGTGGGTGACCCCCCCTTTTCATTTTCCCTACCGTCTACTGAACTCCCGACCCCATGGACCTCTCACGCTTTCCTCGTCGCGTCTACACCCCCTTTGCCACACCCATCGAACCCATGCCGCATTTTTCCAGGTGGCTCGCCACCACCTGTCCTCAGGGCTCAGGACCCGAGGTCTGGATCAAGCGCGACGACATGCTCGGGCTGTTTCCCGGGGGCAACAAGACACGCAAGCTCGAGTTTCTGGTGGCCGATGCCTTGGCTCGTGGTGCCGATACCCTGATCACCTGTGGCGCACCCCAGTCCAACCATTGCCGCATTACGCTGGCCGCTGCAGTGCGAGAGGGGCTCAAGTGCCGCTTTGTCATCGAAGAGCGCGTGCCAGGCAGCTACAGCCCCACCGCAGGCGGTAACAACTTCATGTTCCAGTTGATGGGCGTTGATGCGCTCACTGTAGTGCCCGCCGGAACGCCCATGGGGCCGGCCATGCAGGCCGTGGCCGATGAGGTCAGTGCGGCAGGCGGCGCGCCCTACATCATTCCGGGCGGCGGCTCCAATGCCATCGGCGGGCTGGGCTACGTGGCCTGCGTGCAGGAAATGCAGCAGCAATGGTTCGAGCAGCAGTTGCAGTTCGACGCGGTGGTCGTGGGCTCAGGCAGCTCGGGCACGCATGGCGGCATGGTGGCTGGGTTCCTGGGGAACCACATCCGAACGCCTCTGATCGGGGTCGGTGTGAGCCGCGATCCTGCTGATCAGGCCCCGCTTGTGCTCAAGGAGGCGCAGGCGGTCATCGATCTGCTGGGCCTGCCGATCAAAGTGCCACAGGAGGCTGTGCATTGCGTAGGCGGCTTCTGGCAGCCCAAGTACTCCGTACCCAATGCCGCCATGGTTGAGGCGGTACAGGCCACAGCGCGAACCGAGGCCGTGCTGCTTGATCCCGTCTACACCGGCAAGATCATGGCCGGCCTCATTGGTCTGGCACGCGCCGGGCATTTCAAGGCAGGCGAGCGGGTGTTGTTCATGCATACCGGGGGCCTGCCTTCTTTGCATGTCTATGAAGACGTGGTGCTTGGGCGTACGCCGATCTGATCAGGACACCTGCATGAACTTCGCGATTCAAGAGCACACGCTGCGCCGAGCCGAACACACCATGGCCTATCTAAGCTGTGGCCGTGAGGACGGCGTGCCCATCATCTTCGTGCACGGCTGGCCTGAGCTGGCTCTTTCCTGGCGCCATCAGTTGCCCGCGATGGCGGCACTGGGCTTTCGTGCCATCGCACCCGACATGCGTGGCTATGGCCGCTCCACGGTCCATCCTCAGACCCAGGACTATGCGGTCGAACACAGCGTGGCCGATCTCATTGCCCTGCTCGATGCCTTAGGCGCGCCCCGCGCGGTGTGGGTGGGCCACGACTGGGGTGCACCTGTGGTCTGGGCTTTGGCGCAGCATCATGCGGATCGATGTCATGGTGTGGCCAATCTGTGCGTGCCTTATCTGCCTCAGGGCTTTTCTCCCGAGACGATCATTCCGCTCAGCAACCGCACGCTGTATCCGGAGCAGACTTTGCCCGCAGCACAGTGGGACTACCAGCTCTACTACCGCGAACACTTTCATGAGGCCACGGCTGCCTTTGAGCGCAATGTTCGAAATACGGTGCGCGCACTCTTTCGGGCAGGTACGCCTGAGTCCAAGGGCAAACCGGCGCGCACGGCCTTTGTGCGTGCTCAGGGTGGATGGTTCGGACCAGGGCAGGGCGCGCCTGCCATGGCACGCGATCCAGCCGTGCTGACAGAGCAGGATGAGCATGCCTATGTGGCGGCGCTCGAACGTAATGGATTTGCAGGCGCTGACAGCTGGTACATGAACGGACCGGCTAATGAAGCCTATGCCCTTCGTGCCCAAGAGCACTGGCAGCTTCAGATGCCGGTTCTTTTTTTGCATGCCGCGTTCGACGGGGTCTGCGAGACCCTTCAATCGCAACTGGCCGAGCCCATGCGAGCCCATTGCGCGGATCTGACCGAGGTGATCGTAGCGAGCGGCCACTGGATGGCTCAGGAGCGACCGATCGAGGTGAATGCTTCGCTGGCAAGCTGGCTGGCGCAGCGACTTCCGCAGACCTTTGGCCTCCGGGGGCGTTGAACCATGGCCTTCATGCTTGCGGACCATGCCCAAACCCGGCCCAACGACGCCGCCCTGATTGACGAGCGGGGCAGTATTTCATGGGCAGATCTGGACCGCCGCATCAACCGCATGATCCGGGCCTTTCAGGCCAGTGGACTTCAGCCTGGCGACCGGATTGCACTTTTTGCAGGCAATTCGCGTGATGTCTTCGAGATCATGATTGCCGCGGGTCATGCTGGCCTGAGCTATGTGCCGGTCAACTGGCATTTCACTGCAGAGGAACTCGCCTATGTGCTGCAGGACTGCGAAGCGCAGGGCGTGTTCACGGATCTGCAATACGCCCCGATTGCGCAGGAGGCGCTGCGACGGGTGCCTGCGGCTGGGGCGAAGCTTCGGCTGATCGCGCCCGCAGGGGGCGGCTTGCGCGAGTCTGCCGCGGGTTCGGTCGAGATCTCGACAGAGAAGACGTATGGGCCCTCCGGGCTGGCCCCAGAGACCTGGGCCTGGGTCGACGACTGGTTGGCCGGCATTTCCGACGACACCGATCCGCCGGATCAGAAGGCGGGCGGTCCGATGTTCTACACCTCGGGCACGACCGGCAAACCCAAGGGTGTCGTCAGGGCCGGCGGCGGGCCTGCCCCCATTGCAACACTGCTGCCTATGGCGATGGGCCTGACCCAGTCGCTGCAACTTCCCATGGACGGACTCACTCTGCTGGCCGGCCCTTACTACCATTCGGCGCAGTGGGCCTATGGCTTTCAGCCTGTCATGGCAGGCATCAGTGCACTCATCACGCGCCGTTTTGATGCAGCACAGACGCTTCAGCTGATTGACCAGCATCGGGTCACGCATGTGCATCTGGTGCCAACACAGTTCATTCGCCTGCTGCGCCTTCCCGAGTCCGACCGTGCCGCCTACCGTGGTGATTCGCTGGTTCGTGTCTGGCATGGCGCGGCCCCCTGTCCGCCTGAAGTCAAGCGCGCCATGATTGACTGGTGGGGACCCTGCATTCACGAGTACTACGGCTCAACCGAAGGTTCGGTGGTGACGGGCATCTCCTCGCAGGAGTGGCTTGATCGGCCCGGCTCTGTGGGCCGGGCGAGCTTCCAGAGCGATGTGAACATTTTTGATGATGACGGCGCGCCGGTGCCGGTGGGCGAATCGGGCACCATCTACATGCGCAATCGCCGGGGGGTGTCCTTGCGCTATCACAACGATGCCCTCAAGACCGAGTCCGCACATCGCACGGACGGCTGGTTTACCACCGGCGATGTGGGCTGGCTTGATGCCGAGGGCTATCTCTATCTCACCGACCGCAAGATCGACATGATTATTTCGGGTGGCGTGAATATCTATCCGGCCGAAATCGAGGCAGTGCTCGCTGCGCATCCGGCGGTCCATGATGTCGCCGTGATCGGTGTGCCGAATGCCGAGTTTGGTGAGGAGGTCAAGGCGGTGGTTCAGTTGGCGCCTGGCCAGGTGCAAAGCGAGGCGCTACTGGAGGCCTTGGTGCAGCATTGTCGCTTGAGCCTGGCGGGTTACAAGCAGCCCAAGTCCTTTGATTTTAATGAAAGCCTGCCGCGCACTGAAACCGGCAAGCTTTACAAGCGCATGCTGCGAGAGGCCTACTGGCAGGGGCAACCGCGCAGGATCTGATCTTTCATGCTGTGAAGACAAAAAGGAAAAGCGAGCGTGAACAATCAATCCAGCAACATCGGAACCTTCAGATGTTTCTCGGCCGCACTGATCGCAGCGGGCGCGTGCT
>JBEELY010000153.1:0-3906 GCA_041167925.1 Pseudomonadota bacterium
TTCCATGTCCAGGGCCCAGGCCGTGAGCAGGTCGGCAGGCCACTGGAAGCGAAAGCTCCGGATCCGGAAAGGGGCGAGGGCGGCTGGGCCGCTCATGGTGTCTCCGTGTGTTTCAGACGACTGTCTGCGTTTCGGTCCATTGTCGCAGGAAGCGGCCTAGTACGCCCTGCAATGCAAGAGCGCTTTGGGGCGGCCTGCGCTGTTCCTGTCGCCCATGACCCGGGACTTATGATTCATACCCATGATCTCTGCTCAAATCAGCCGCCCCGATGTTGATGCTCTGGTGATCGGCGGCGGTGTGGTGGGTGCGTCCATTGCCTATGGCCTCGCACGTGCGGGCGACAAGGTCCGTCTGCTCGATGAAGGTGATGATGCCTTCCGGGCGGCCCGCGCCAACTTCGGTCTGGTCTGGGTGCAGGGCAAGGGCCTGGACCATCCGAACTATGCGGTCTGGACCATGGGCTCGGCCGCGGCCTGGCCCGCGTTTGCCCGCGAATTGCAGGCCCTGACCGGAATCGATCTGGCCCTGTCTCAGCCGGGCGGTCTCGCGTTTGCCTTGTCCGAGACCGAACTCGAGATGCGCGTTTCCAGACTGCAGCGTCTGCGCGATCAGCTCGCACCCCTCACAGCCCACCGCTATCCCTTCGAGGTGCTCAGTGCCAGCGAGGTCCGTGAACTGGTGCCGCAACTCGGCCCACAGGTGGCCGGTGCGGTGCTGTGTCCCCTGGATGGTCATGTCAGTCCGCTCAACCTGCTGCAGGCCCTGGTCCGTGGCCTGCGGCTCGGCGGGGCCGAGCACTGCACAGGCGTGACCGTGACGCAGATCGCGCCTTTGCCGGGCGGCGGCTTTCGGGTGAGCACCCAGGCCTCGGCGGCGCGGTCGGGGCAGGGCGGACAGACTGAAGACCAGGCCCGCTCGGGCTCGGCCGCTGTTCAATCAGGGGCACCGATCACAGTGCACACCTGTCGCAGGCTGGTGCTAGCCGCAGGCCTGGGTAATCGCACCCTGGCTCCCATGGTGGGTCTGCGTGCGCCCGTGCAACCCAATCGGGGCCAGGTGCTGGTCACCGAGCGCTTGCAGCCTTTCCTGAGGCATCCCACCCTGCAAGTCAGGCAGACCCATGAGGGCATCGTGCAGATCGGCGATTCTCAGGAGGATGTGGGCTTCGATGACAGCACGACCCTGCCACAACTCGCACGCATTGCTGACCGGGCGGTGCGCTGCTTCCCCCTGCTGGGCGATGTGAATCTGGTGCGGTCCTGGGGTGGGCTACGCGTTATGAGCCCTGATGGTTTTCCGATCTACGAGGCCTCAAGCGAGGCGCCCGGCGCCTTTGTGGTCACCTGCCACAGCGGCGTGACGCTGGCTGCGCAGCATGCAGGCGCCCTGGTCGACTGGATTCGTGGCGGGCCTCAGCCCGCGGCAATTGGCAGCATGGGTGCGGGCAGGTTCAAGGAGGGGGAGGTCTATGTTTCGGCGCATTGAGCTGCGGCATGGGCAGCATGGGCTGCAGGCACCACACGAAGCCGCGAGCATCTCCTTCGAATTTGAGGGCCAGATGCTGCAGGCACAGCCCGGCCAGATGCTGGCCACTGCCCTCTTGCAGGCGGGCGAGCGCGTCTTTCGTGAAACTCCGGTGTCGGGCGAGCCGCGTGGGCCACTGTGCCTGATGGGTGTGTGCTTCGAGTGTCTGGTCGAGATCGACGGACGCCCCAATCAGCAAGCCTGCATGCTGACCGTGCAGGCAGGCATGAAGGTCCGGCGTCAGCGGGGCGCCCGGTCATGACGGTCGATGGCGAAACGATGACCCCGCGCGAATCGACCGCCCTGGGCGACCGCATACAACCGCGCGATTGCGATCTGCTCATTGTCGGCGCGGGTCCTGCAGGCATGGCCGCAGCCGTTCAGGCCAAGGCGCTCGGGATGAGCGTGATTGTGCTGGATGAGCAGCCCCGCAGCGGCGGCCAGATCTGGCGCGATGCCGGGCAGGTTTCACCTGAAATGCTGCAACTGCTCGGAGTCGATTACGCCCTCGGGCGCGATGCGGTCACTGCGCTGCGGGCCTCGGGCGCCGAGGTGATTCATGATTGCCTGGTCTGGGACATCGATCGCGACCGCACGGTGAGTGCCTTGCACGCCGAGCGGGTCATGCAGTTTCGCCCTCGCGAGCTCTTGCTGGCCACCGGCGCCATGGAGCGGCCTTCGCCTGTGCCGGGCTGGACCTTGCCGGGCGTCATGAATGCCGGGGCTGCTCAGATTGCGCTCAAGACTGCGGGCCTGGTGCCGCAGGGGCGGGTGGTGCTGGCGGGCTGCGGCCCCTTGCTGTTGCTGTTGGCGGTTCAACTCGCCCGGGCAGGGGTGAAGGACCTCACCGTGGTGGAGACGACAGAGGCGGGCGCAGGGCGTCGCGCACTGCGGCATCTGCCTGAGGCGCTAAGACACCCCAAGCTCCTGCTCAAGGGCCTGTCTCTCTTAGCCTCCCTGCGCCTGCATGGCGTGCGTCACATCCGCCGTGCCAGCCAGTTGCGCGTGATGGGCCAGGGGCGAGCCGAGGCGCTGCAGTTCATGGCGGGCGGCCAATCACAGACACTTGCTGCCGATACAGTGCTGCTGCACCACGGGGTTTTGCCCAACACGCAGCTCACACGGCTGTTACGTCTGGCGCATCGCTGGGATACCGGCCAGCAGGCTTGGCATGTCGAGGCTGACGCCTTTGGTCTGACCGGTCTGGCAGGGATCCGCGTGGCGGGCGATGGCACTTCGATCGCGGGGGCGCGGGCTGCCGAATTGCGTGGCGCGATCGTCGCTCTGGCCAGCGCGCGAGCGCTCGGCGTTCTGGATGCGCACCGGTTTGAGGAAGGCCTGAAGCCCCTGCGCCGTGAACTCGATCGTGAGCTTGCAGCCCGACCCTTCCTCGATACGCTCTACGCCCCGCCGCAATGGATCACCCAACCTGCTGACGAGGTGATCGTCTGTCGCTGCGAGGAAGTGAGCGCAGGCCGTATCCGCGAGATGGCCCTCCTGGGTTGCGAAGGCCCGAACCAGACCAAGTTCTTCTCGCGTTGCGGCATGGGTCCTTGCCAGGGGCGGATCTGCGGCACGGTGGTCACGCAGCTGCTGGCCGAGGCGCTTGATCGCAGTCCGCAAGAGGTGGGGGCCTACCGGATCCGTGCGCCCATCAAGCCCATTCCATTGCGTGCGCTGGCCTCATTGGCACAAGACGACGCAAACTGATTCAATGGGGTCTTTCCGAGGAGACCCCAGACCATGAGTCGACCCCTGCCGCTTGCGGGCGTGCGTGTGCTCGAGATCGCGCAAAACATTGCCGGCCCCTATGCCGCAGAGATTCTCGGCCGCCTCGGGGCCGAGGTGATCAAGGTCGAGCGGCCCGAGGGTGGCGATGATTGCCGCGGATGGGGGCCTCCGTTTTTTGAAGGAACGGCTACCACCTTCCATGCCTGCAATCATGGCAAGAAGGGCGTCACCCTGGATCTCAAGGACCCGGCCGCGATCGAATGGATCAAGGAGCAGGTGCGCCACAGTGATGTGTTTATCCAGAACCTGCGACCCGGAGTGGTCGACGAACTCGGCATCGGTCCCGATACGCTGCGGGCCATCAATCCGCGACTGATCTACACCTCGCTCTGGGCCTTCGGTCATGTCGGCCCCATGAAGTTCAAGCCGGGCTACGAGCCCATGATCCAGGCCTTCTCGGGCATCTTCAGCGTCAATGGCACGGCCGATGGCCCGCCTTCGCGGGTCGGTATGCAGATTCTGGATCTGGGTACCGGCGTCTGGGCCGCGTTGGCCACCATTGCCGCGCTCTTCCAGCGTCATTCAAGCGGTCAGGGCTGTACGGTCGATGCCTCTTTGCTCGAGACCGCCTTCGGCTGGCTGGGCATGCT
>JBEELY010000242.1:0-2807 GCA_041167925.1 Pseudomonadota bacterium
CATGGTGCTCGATGGCGGACTGCATCAGGATGCCCAGGGCCAGACCCACCGCATCCTGTCGCGAGCATGGATCGAGCGCATGCACCAGCCCTGCCCGATCGCGCCCTTTTACGGCATGCTCACCTGGCTCAACGACGGGCCCAAGCAGGTCTATCCGGCCGCCAGCCGACGCAGCAGCTTCATGATCGGCGCGGGCGGCCAGTGCGCCTGGATGGATCCGGAGCGCGACCTGGTGGTGGTGTCACGCTGGCTGGCGCCCGAGCACACCAACGACTTCTTCAAGCGGCTGCTGGACGCCCTGGGCTGAGCGGTTTGCTGCCGCGCAAGCCCCGCAGCGGCCCCGAGCCGCTGCTGCGCCAGAGCAGGTAGCCCGCAATGCAGCCATTGAGCAGATTGAAGGCAATGCCGTTGACGAAGGCCGCCTTGTAAGACCCGGTGAAGTCGTAGATGAGGCCCGACATCCAGCCGCCGAGCGCCATGCCCAGCATGGTGGCCGAGACCACGATGGCCACCCGGGTACCAGTCTGGTTGGGGGCGAAATATTCGCGGATCACCAGGGCATAGGACGGCACGATGCCGCCCTGGAAGAGCCCAAAGAGGGCCGACACCACATAGAGCGACACCATGCCGTCAAAGGGCAGGAAAAGCAGCAGAGCCACGCACTGCAGCAGCGAGCCCAGCATCAGGGTCTTCAGACCCCGGATGCGATCGGCGATCCAGCCCGAGACCAGCCGGCTCACGATGCCCGAAGCGAGCATCAGCGCAAGCATTTCGGCGCCTCGCGCAGCGCCATAACCAAGATCGGCGCAGTAGGCCACGATATGCACCTGCGGCATGGCCATGGCCACGCAGCAGCCGATGCCGGCCAAAACCAGCAGGGCCGTGACCTGATTGGGTGTATGGCCGAAAGGGCGGTCGAAGGACGACGGGGTGCTGGCAGTGGCCGACGTGCCCACACTGCCAACCCTGGCCGCGCTGGCGATTGCGTCGCGATTGCCCGGGCTGCCCGTACTGGCTGCGGTGGCGGGAGCCTGCCCAAGCGAGAGCACCGGCGGACGACGCCGCAGGAAGAAGGCCAGCGGAAGCATGGTGCACATGCACACCAGCCCCAGACCCATGTAGGTGGCTCGCCAGCCATGGAGCTCGATGAAATGCTGTGCAATCGGCGGCCAAAGCGCGCCACCCAGGTAATTGCCGCTGGCGCAGACAGCCACCGCGATGCCCCGACGCCGGTCGAACCACAGAGTGGTGTCGGACATCAGGGGCGAGAAGGTACAGGACACGCCCAGAAGACCGATGAGCAGGCCATGCACCAGAATGAAGGTCCCATGGTGGGTGACCCATCCGGCAGCCAGAAAACCCGCGCCCAGTCCGATGGCGCCCAGCACTACCGGCACCGTAATGCCGAAGCGGTCAGCCAGTCGGCCCATCAGGATGCCACCCGCCCCGAAGCCCAGCATCATGGCGGTGTAGGGCATGGAGGCGCTTGAGCGATCAATGCCGAAGTCGGCCTGCTGCGGCGGGAGCCCCACGCCCAGCACCCACATGCCGGCCGAGCCCACGGTCATGATGATGACCACGATGAACAAGCGCCACCAGGCGTAACGCGAGTCCGGGCCGTAGGGATCGCCCGGAAGGGCGGTAGCGTTGAGCCCGGCAGGCGTCGTGTGCATGTGCGTGTCAGTCCTTGCCGTGGCAGTGCTTGAACTTTTTCCCTGAGCCACAGGGACAGGGTTCATTGCGGCCGGCATGGGTGGTGGCATCGCGGCGAACTGTCCGCGGGGCCAAAGCCTTGCGACGCGCCGGCGCAAAGAAGGCGAAGACATCCTGCACGCCATCAAGCATGTCGTGAATGACCGTGGGGCGTTCATCGTCTGCGATGGGTGGCCAGTCGCCATCGAGGCCCTCATCATCGGGCGTCTCACCAGGCACATCGCCCTGCTGACCCTGAGCTTCGTTGACAAGACGCATCAGGGGATCAAGCGCATCAGCGATCTCTTCGTCGGTCTCCAGATCGTCCCAGGCCTCAGGGCGCAGGGCCATGCCCCGCGCAAAGCCGATCGCCCAGGCATGCCCCCAGGTCGTACCATGCTCATCCTGCGAGAGCACTGGAGCAAAGCCCTCGCCACCGCTCAGATCGGCCACTACCGACTCGCGATGGCGATCGATCAGCTTGAGCAGGGCGGCATCGGCACCCTGCCCCTTCAATGCACCCACGGCGCGTGCAGACTCACCCAGCACCATCGGCAGCCACTCCTCACGCGAGATGGGCTCGGGACAGCAGGCCAGCGCCGCGCAAAAGCCATCGAACTCCTCGACAGCCATGGAATGATCCGGATCGATTTCGCCCAGGAGCGTGTCGAGACGGGCGATTTCGGGATCGGATAGAGGCCGGGGGGCAGAGGCATTCATCCGGGTATCGTACAGGGCAGCACCGCCCACAAGGAGACCTCATTCATGAGCAGCGAACCACAAAATGCATCCTCAGTCGTCCGACCCTCGGCCTTCGAGGGCGCCACCCTGGGCGGCGACCCGTCCAGAGCCGCCGGCCGCCTGCGCGGCAAGCGGGCGATCGTGACTGGCGCAGGCAGCGGGATCGGCCGGGCTACAGCGCTGCTCTTTGCAGCCGAAGGCGCGCAGGTGCTGGCTGCAGACCGCTCCGGCGACGGCCTGCAGACCACGCTGTCACAAGCGGGCGGTCTCGATCTGACCCGGCATGGGGGAAGCCTCATCACCGCGACTATCGATGCCGGATCGGAGGACGATGTACGCGCCCTGGTCGCCCGTGCAGTGAAGGAACTCGGCGG
>JBEELY010000344.1:0-3522 GCA_041167925.1 Pseudomonadota bacterium
CCGGCATCGTCCAGCAACGAAAACCCATTGCCGTCGGGCAGATGCAGATCCAGCAGAACCGCCTGTGCGGGCATCAGAACGAGTTGCTGCCGAGCCTCCCGCAGGGATCCTGCCAAGGCCACCGAATAGCCCTCGGCCTGGACCAGCGCACCGAGCGCCTGGGCCGAGTTGGGTTCATCGTCAACGATCAGAACATGGCTCATCGGTACATCCATCCAGAGGAAAATCCAGCAATGCAGTATCGTCGCTGCAGGCCGTGGTGGCGATGCGCAATCCGACGCGATGCAGGCTCAGCACAGAGCGCGCATGAAGCAGGGCAAGGTCTGGCGCTTCGCCCGGATCGGTCAGGGCCCGCCAGGGGCGATCGACCGAATCGCTCGCCGGACAGACCTGCAAAGCGAACCTGCACCACCCCGCCGAGGTCTCAGCGTCGAGACTGACCTGCACATGCTCATCGGCAAGCAACTGCTTCAGTCCGTGCACGGTCATTGCTGACAGGGCCAGCACCAGCCCCGAAAAATCACCCGTCATCAGGGCCGGCTCCGCTGGGCCAGGAGGACCACGCCGAACCCTCGCACGCAAGGCAGGCGCGAGCGACTCCAGAACCCGGTCGAGCACCACCTTCAGATCCAGGGGCTGCCGGCCGTCTTGAGTGTTGGATCTCACCTTCAGGATCGCGGGTTCGACATGGTCGAGCAGACCGGCGAGCCGTGCGATCTGCACCAACTGCTCGTCAAGGCCAGCACGGATGCCCTGCACGGCACGGTCTCTCAGAACAGGATCAAGACCGGGCGTTCCCAGCAACTCGAGCCAATGCGTGATGGCACTGAGCGGATCACGCAGGTCATGCCGTACACGCACCGCGAGGTCGCGCGCCAGAAAGGTCCAGTCATCCAACGCCGACACCTTTTGTTACGGGAAAGTGTCTTGATTGAAGCATGCATTGATCAATTCGGGAAATGCCTCGTCCGTATGGATGGTGTTCAAGGCCCTTGGCGTTGGCGAGACTTGCAGCGCGCAATGGATCTGGAACAACGCAGGCCTGGCCCCCTCATGCCAGCGGATGCTCCCTGGGGCCTGGATCCGGTCGATCAGGATGGGGTCTGCGCTGGCGAGCAGGCAGGCCAGGTCGGCAGGCCTTCATTTACATCTCCGGCGAAGTCAGCAAGGATGCAGTCTGCAAGGCAGGAATCAGGCCTGTCGCGTCATAATGACGCCCTCCAGAGACCCCTCGAATTCACTCCCGTGCAGGTGCAGGTCCACTTCCCTTACCAACGCAGTCCCGACCAGGATGGCCCCGAGGTGGCGCAGCATCCGGTCGTGATCGTGGGAGCGGGTCCGGTCGGTCTGTGTACCGCCATCGACCTCGCGCAGCGAGGCATTCCGGTGGTCGTGCTGGATGACGACACCACAGTCAGCACAGGCTCGCGCGCAGTCTGTTACGCCAAGCGCAGCCTCGAGATCCTTGACCGCCTGGGCTGCGCCGAGCCGGTCGTCGCGCGCGGAGTGAGCTGGAACCGGGGTCGGGTCTTCCTGCGTGAGGGCGAGATCTATCACTTCGATCTTCTGGCCGAACCCGGCCATGAGCGCCCGGCCTTCGTGAACTTGCAGCAATACCACCTGGAAAACATTCTGGTGCGTCGGGCGAACAGTCTGCCCGGGCTTGATCTGCGCTGGGCGCATCGTGTCATTGGCGTCGAGACCGGGCAGGCGCAAAGCAGTCCAGGGGCCAGACTGCGAGTCGAAACCCCCGAGGGCGAGTACACGCTGGCCTGCGACTGGTTGGTGGCCTGCGATGGCGCACGCAGCCCGGTGCGACGCCTGATGGGGCTGGAGAGCCGCGGACAGGTCTTCCACGACCGCTTCCTGATTGCCGATGTGCTCATGAAGGCCGACTATCCGACCGAGCGCTGGTTCTGGTTCGATCCGCCATTTCACCCGGGTCAGTCAGCTCTGCTGCACAGGCAGGCCGACAATGTGTGGCGCGTCGATTTCCAGCTGGGCTGGGACGCCGATCCCGAACATGAGCGTCAGCCCGAACGCGTGCTGCCACGGCTGCGCGCGATGCTCGGAGATCGCGACTTCGAGCTGGTCTGGTCCAGTGTCTATACCTTTCAGTGCCGGCGCATGGACCAATTCAGGCACGGCCACGTGCTGTTCGCGGGCGACAGCGCGCATCAGGTCTCGCCCTTCGGCGCGCGGGGCGCCAACTCAGGCATCCAGGATGCCGATGCGCTGGCGTGGCGACTGGCGGCCGTGGTCAGAGACCAGGCGAACCATGCCGTGCTGGATCACTGGGCCTGCGAGCGCGAGGCTGCGGCCGACGAAAACATCCTGAACTCCACGCGCAGTACCGACTTCATCACGCCCAAGTCAGCGGCAGCCCGTGCGCTGCGCGACGCCACCCTCGAGCTGGCGGCGCAGTTGCCCTTCGCTAGGCGGCTCGTCAACAGCGGACGCCTGTCAGTGCCGAGCGTGCTCGATGGCAGTCCTGCCAATACCCCAGACCCGCCCTCCCAAGCGCCTTGCGCGGCGTCAGGCATGCGTCCCGGCGCACCCAGTCTCGATGCGCCGCTTATCAACACCGAGGGTGAGCCCGTCTGGTGGCTGCGCCAACTCAAGGGCGAGGGCTTTGCCGTTCTGGTCTTTGATGGTGACAGCCCCGCACGCGAGGGACAGGCGCTATGCACACTGGCGACACTGCTGGATCAGGCCGGGCTCAACCCGGTGCAGGTGCACCGCGTGGCACCCGCTGCCGCATCGGTGTCCTCATCTGCTGCTCACGCTGGAGCCTTCTCACCAGCCGACGCGCAGGCCAGCACGACGCTGGGGGGAATTCAGTTGAACCGCTGGCAGGATGCGCAGGATTTGCTGCGCACGCGATGCGCGGCAGAGCCCGGCGCAACCGTCCTGCTGCGGCCCGATCAGCATGTCTGTGCCCGCTGGCGCAGCTTCGATCCTGAGGCGATTGTGCAGGCCATCAAGCGGGCGCTGGGTCGCGCTCCAGAGGCGTCTGTGGCGTCTGTGGCTTTAAGTGGCGCAGTCGCGCCTTCAACCGGAGCCACTGCTTGAAACCCTCGCTGATCATCGAGCCCAACATCGACCGGCCTGATGAGGTCTATCAGGCCCTGATCGATGCGCATCGTGAGCTGTCAGAGGCCGACAGCCTGCGGCTGAACAGCAGGATCATCCTCATTTTGGCGAACCAGGTCGGCTATGCCGACACGCTCATTGAAGCGATCGCGCTTGCGCGCCAGACGCTTCAGGCTGCGCCTGGCGACAACCGCAAGGGCTGACCGGACAGCTCACTCACCAACCGCGACAACGCGGCAAAAAGCTCGTCTCCTGAGCGCGTATCGATCCACCGGCCCTCCTCGAGCAACCGGTAGTGAAATCCGCCGGTGCGCGCAGCAACCCAGATCTCGCGGGCCGCTTCGTGACTGTTGACGACCAAGGTGCCGCCAATGTCGAAGGTCACTTTCAGTACATTGCCCTGACGATCCAGGTCCAGGTCCAGGTCGG
>JBEELY010000441.1:0-4567 GCA_041167925.1 Pseudomonadota bacterium
AGGGCATTCATCAGGGCACCGTGTTGCAGCAGCGCAGTGCCCCTGGCAATCAGGTGCTGCTGGCTGGTGCAGACCGGATCGAATTCGATCGCAATGGACGCCTTGCAGCAGGAGGCACTGCAATCATCGAGATCCGCGATAGTGCGTGAGATCTGGCGCGTCGCTGCATCACCATCGATCTGTCCGGCATGCCTCAGGCCCATGAAGTGCAGGCTGGAGGATGCCCATGAAAAGCGCAGACCCGCGGTTGCAGACACAGGGCGTCAAGGTGCACAGGCCCATGCGCTTGTCCGTCACGACCTCAGGGTCGCGGGCGCAATCGGGTTTCGCCATGATGGAAGTGCTGGCCAGCCTGCTGGTGGCGTCCTTCGGCGTGGTGGCGCTCGCAGGGCTGCAGTCGCGTGCTGCCTCGGTGGAGCTCGAGGCCAATCAGCGGGCTCAAGCCCTGGCTTGTTGCAGGACATGTCCGAGCGGCTGAGTGCCAACCGGCGCAACGCTGCAGCCTATGTGCTCGCCGATGCGCCCGATCTCGGCACGCCTGATCCGTCTGGCACCGACTGCGCCACTCTGGAAGGCGACCGTGCGCTGCAGGATCGCTGCGAATGGTCTGCACGGCTACGCGGCGCGGGCGTGAGCCAGGGTGCCCGCAATGTCGGCGCCATGATCGGTGCGCGGGGCTGCATCGCGTCGCCCCAGACTGCTTCCTATGTCATCACCGTGGTTTGGCAAGGGGATCGGCCTTCGGCCACTCCGGCTTCGGCTTGAGGACAGGGGGCTTATGGCGATGAATCCATGCGCAGGGCGGTCTCGACCGTCGTGCAGGTTGCCGATCTCGAGGCACCGTGATGCGTTCGCGATCGCAGGGGTTTTCGCTGATCGAAGTCATGATCGCCATGGCGGTCGGCTTGGGTCTGCTGTCTGCCGTCACCGGACTGTTTGGCTCGAACAGCCGTGCCCGGACCGAGATGGCCAAAGTGGTGCGCATGTTCGAAAACGGACGCTATGCGCAGGACCTGCTGTCTGAGGATCTGCGGCTCGCGGGCTTTTATGGCGATCTGCCCATTCTTTCGACCACCAGCACCCTGCCCGATCCCTGTGAGGTCTCGGTCGCGGCAATGGGCTGGGATCCTTCCGGAGCCACGCCGTCCATTCCTGCCCCGGTGGTGGGCTATCAAGAGGGTCAGCCCATGCCCACCTGTCTCCAGGAGCGCAAGTCAGGAACCGATGTGCTGGTGGTGCGGCGGGTATCGACCACGACCACGCCACCGGAAGCTCTCGCCTCGGACGCCATTTACCTGCAGACCTCCCGCTGCGGCGAGGACCTGCCGGCCTTTGCCGTGGGCAGTACTGCGGCTGAACTCACACTTCGCAACACCGGATGCACTTCACCTGCTCCAAGCAGAGAGCTCATTGTGCGGCTCTACTACGTCAGCCGTTGCAATGACTGTTCGCGCGACAGCACACCGACGCTCAAGCGTGTGGAGCTTAGGCGCGGGCAGGCCAGCGTGACACCGCTGGTCGAAGGCATCGAGGACCTGCGCATTGACTATGGCTTTGATCTGGACACTGACGGCAGTGCCGACCGTTTCGCGCGTACTTTGAGCGCAACGGCAGATGCTGCCGACGATCGCTGGGACAACGTGATGGCGGCCCGGGTCCATCTGCTGGTCCGCACCAGCGAAATGCCGTCGGGCCATACCGATACCGCGAGCTATGGCATGGGGCTCGCTGGCAGCGTGGGCCCTTTCAATGACGGCTGGAAGCGCACGGCCTTCGCCTCCACCGTGCGCCTGATCAATCCGGCTGGCAGAAGAGAGTAGGGGCCCTTTGCATGAAACTGAAGGCCTTCCGCTTGCAAGTGCAAGGTCGTCGCGCGCGTCAGTCAGGCCTCACGCTGGTGATCACGCTGATCATGATGCTGATCGTGGGGGTGGTTGCCCTGTCGAGTCTCGGTGGCAGCGAGCGCAACCTGCAGATCGCCGGCAATATGCAGCATCGCCAGGAGGCCATCGCAGCAAGCCAGGCAGCACTCGAGCAGACACTGAGCAGTTCGGCCTTTGTTCGCGATCCTCTAGCCGCGGCGGCTGCGCCGATCGCAGTCGATCTGAATGGCGATGGCAGCGCGGATCGTGAGGTGCGTCTCGATCCGCCGCCGTCCTGCCTGCGAGTCCGCCCCATCAAGATGGCCGAGCTTGACCCAGCAGCCACCGCAGACCTGGCCTGCATGGGCAGCTCCGCGCAGGTGTCAGGACGTGATTTTTCAAGCAGTGCCTCAGGGGATTCCTTGTGTGGAGAGTCGCTGTGGAATGTAGCCGCTGCCGTTTCTGATGCCGTGACCGGTGCCCAGGTGCGTGTGCACCAGGGCGTGGGCATCCGGATCGCACTCACCGATGCACAGAATGCCTGCCCCTGATCTGTCTTCCTGCAAGCGGAGTCATGCCTGCCATGAACCTGTCTGCCGCCTTGCATCGATCGGGCTTGAGGGTCTGGGTTCGTGTGCTTCTGCTGATGGTCCTGCTGCCTGGAGCACTCACCAGTGCCTTCGCTGAAGACATCGACATCTATGCCGCCAACCCGGCCGATACCGATCGGCCCAATGTGCTGATCATCCTGGACAGCTCGGCCAACTGGTCGGCCGCGATTGGTCAGTCGTGCACCCTGGCCGATGCGCCGACCTATGTCCCGTCGAATCAGGAGGCGGGCAGCAAGATGGCGATCGAGAAGTGCGCGCTCTACAACGTCATTCATGCGCTGCCCACTAAGCCCGATGGCTCGGCCTACTTCAATGTCGGCCTGATGCTCTTCAATGAATCGCCCGCCGCCAACAGCGGGGGCTATGTGCGTCGGGCGCTGATGCCCGTCACCGCCTCGAACAAGGCCGCCTTCAAGCAGATCATTCGCAATCTCAACATCCTGAACGACAAGGGCAATAACGCAGCCTTCTCCAAAGCCCTGCATGAAGCCTTTCTGGTGTTTTCGGGAGGGGTGCCCTACAAGGGCACCGCCGGAAGCAAGTGGGATCCGGCTGCAGTGGCGGGTGGGCGCTATGTGCGGCCCGGGGGGGATGCGAGTTGTGCGCGCAACTTTGTCATCTTCATTGGCAATGGTGGACCGGGCGAGGTCACCGACAACGATGCTCGGGCCTTGCTCGGCGGCTTGGGTGGCAACACGACCAAGCTCAACTACCCGACGGCCTATATCAAGAATTCGGATCAGTCGAACTGGGCTGATGAATACACGCGCTTCATGAATGGGGCTGACGTGAGCACAGGCAGCGGACGCCAGAACATCGTGACCCACACGATCGCGGTCACGGGGGCTTCAAGTGATGGCCTGTATCCGAACTTCATGCGCGCCATGGCCAATCAGGGCGGAGGTTCGTACTACGCCGCCAGCAATGCAACGGCCCTCACTCAGGCCCTGACCGAGATCTTCAACCAGATCCAGGCGGTGGATTCAGTCTTCTCCGCGGTGAGTCTGCCGCTGTCGGCCAGCCGACAGGGCACTTACCAGAACCAGATCTTCGTTGGAATCTTCCGGCCTGATGCTCAATCGGCACCTCGCTGGATGGGTAATCTCAAGCAGTTTCAGGTGGCCTACGACGCGTCGACCGACGCCCTGAGTCTGGTCGATGCTGATGGCCGGTCGGCCATCAGCGCTTCGACCGGATTCATCAACCCCAATGCCAGAAGCTTCTGGACCAGCACCAGCACCTTCTGGATCAACGACCCTCTGGGTACGCCACCCACTGTGTCGGACTCACCCGACGGCGAGGTCGCTGAAAAGGG
The DNA here is from genome assembly GCA_041167925.1 of Pseudomonadota bacterium. Lineage (GTDB taxonomy): Bacteria > Pseudomonadota > Gammaproteobacteria > Burkholderiales > Burkholderiaceae_E > UBA4615. The sequence goes on from JBEELY010000441.1 coordinate 3,789, forward strand.
GGGCGCAGCCCAGCGCCTGCGCACGTCGTACGCGAGCAATCAGGACGGGCGCAAGGTTTATACCTGCCTGTCCTGTGCCAGCGGTAGCCTGCTCTCGGCTACGCCTTTTGAGCGGAACAATGCTTCGGTCAGCGCCGCGCTGCTTGGGGTGGCGTCAGGCGATCGCACTGCGCTGATCGACTGGGTGCGCGGTCAGGACAATGCCGGAGATGAAAAAGGCCCGGGCTCACCCACAACCATCCGGCCCTCGGTGCACAACGATGTGCTGCATTCGCGTCCGGTTGTGATCGACTATGGCGGCAGCACAGGCGTGGTGGTCTTCTATGGCACCAATGGCGGCCTGTTGCATGCCGTTCGGGGCCAGCAGACCGGCAGCGGGGCGGGCGAAGAGCTGTGGTCCTTTGTAGCCGAAGAGTTTCTCCCAAGGCTCAGCCGTCAGCGCGCCAACAGTCCTCTGGTGCTGTACCCCACGACACCAGCAGGTGCCATGGCGTCGCGTCGAGACTACTTCTTTGATGGTCCGATTGGCGTGTATCGCGATTCCGCTTCGGGTCGCACCATCATTTATCCCACCATGCGTCGCGGCGGGCGATCGCTGTATGCGCTTGATGTCTCTGACCCTGTCCAGCCCAAATTCCTATGGAAATTGAGCGACAGCGCAGCCTCGGTACTTGGGCAGACCTGGTCCGAGCCCAGGGTGGCCCGGGTGCGTGGCCAGGCTGGGCCGTTGCTCGTCATGGGCGCAGGCTATGACGCCAATGCCGAGGATGTTGATCCGC